>CAUZQN010000065.1:0-8934 GCA_963581605.1 uncultured Binatia bacterium (SeqCode) | reverse complement strand
TGGCATTTGATGACTGGACTTTGGTTCGTGTAGAGAATTTGGACTTCAAGAGACGGCCGTGAGGGGAAAATGTGGGCATAACGTGTCGGGTTTCCCATCTCGGCCTTGGCAAGATGGGGCAGAGCACGAGCATGAAACGGAGCACTGTAGAGAAAGTTAGTTATGTCATCGGCATGATCAGCTTGTCGTTCTCTTGGTTCTTTCCAGGATTGTGCATCACATTGCTGACAGTCCGCTCTCATACAACCGACATGACGTAGCCTTGATCACCAGAAACACCTCTCCGCCGACCTGAAGGCCGAGTTCGACGAACGACTTTTCCGTGACCTCGACCGTAAGCGGCGGCAGGTCAGGGCTAATCTCAGCCGTCACCAGATCCACCGACCCGACTGAGCGCAGCTCAGTTATGCGCGCTGGCAGGACGTTGCGAGCAGACAGCCCTTCAGGTCGCTTGGTTGCCAGCATAATATCGTTGGCTGGAATGCCGGCAAGCATGGCATCGCCCGGCTGCGCTTCTGATCTGAGCGTCACCAGTTCGACCGTACAGGACTGATCGCCCTCCCCTTCGCCTAACCGCACCCGACTCGTGCTGCCGTTCCCATCCAGCAGGCGGCAGGGGAGAATATTCTCAAAACCTGCTTGTTCTGCCAGAGGAAATATCTGCGTTTCGGTCAGCACCTCGCGCGGGTCGCCCTGGGCAATAATCGCACCATCCTTGAGGACGATCAGATCATCACATAAGGCCTGCACCTCAATCGGATCGTGGGAAACAAACAGCATCGGAATATGAAACTCCGTTCGCAGTCGCCTGAGAAACGGCAGGAGCTTCCGGCGCAAGGCCAAATCTAAGGACGCAAACGGTTCATCCAGTAAGAGCAGACGTGGTCCTGAACAAATGGCTCGTCCCAGCGCCACGCGCTGCCGCTCGCCCCCGGATAGGGTTGTGACATCTCGGTTCAGTAACGGTTGAAGTTCGAGAATAAACGTGACGATATCAAACGTCTGGTGCAACGCATGCCCGTTCTGCAACGCGCGCTTGCTGCCAGCCAGCAGGTTTTGGCGCACATCCTTATGCGGAAAGAGCAAGCCGTCTTGGGGCACGTAGCCAATATGGCGCTGTGAGGGTTTGATAAACGTGCGGCTATCGGTATCAAGCCACACGTCTTGTCCAAGAGAGATTCTTCCCTGTGCCTGACGGCGCAAACCACAAATAGCCTCCAGAAGACTGGTTTTTCCGGCCCCGGATATGCCAAAAATTCCGGTCACCTGTTTTGCCGTTGTCAGGTCAACGTCGAGATCGAAGCGATCCAAGCTGAGTCGTATATTGACCCGCAGCGCGTCCAGAGTAGGCGCCAGAGTAGGCAATTGTGTCCCGGTCATTATCGAGCCATTCCGTGAAGCCTGCGTCCGCGGGACAGGAGTTCCGTACTCATGATGGCCAGAAATCCGACTGTAATCGCAATCACCATGAGAAAGTCGGCTTTCCCAATATCGCCCACCTGCTGCGCACTGAAGATGGCACCCGCAACCGTCTGGGTGCGTCCAGGAATATTTCCCGCAATCGTGACGGTCGCGCCGAATTCGCCCATAGCCCGCGTGAATCCCAAAATAACCGCAGCAAGAAGTCCGCGTCGAGCCATGGGCAAACTGTATTGAAAAAAGGTCGTCAGCCGACTGTGCCCGAGCGTTTGGGCCATCATTTCAAGTCTGGGATTGATGCCCTCAAAAGTGGCCTTTGCCGTGCGCGCAACCAGAGGCAACGACATTGTCGCGGTGGCAATGACCGCGCCCTTCCAGTTCAGCAGAATGTTGAAATCAAAACCAAGATTTTCGCGGCCCAGCGGTCCATCCACAGCGAAGAGACGCAAGAGCAGAAAGCCCACCGCCGTGGGTGGCAGCACCAGCGGCAAACCCACGATTGCGGAGACCACGCTCTTGCCCCAGAACTCATACCGCGCCAAGACGTATCCCAGCACCGTCGCCGGCAACATCACCAGGAGGGTTGACACCAGGGCGACCTGCAGGGTCAAGAGGATGACAGACCAGATCTCAGGACTCATGGTTTTACCCACGTCTTACGTAGCATGCATTCCTCAAAAGTCCGTGTTTCTTGCAAAAATCCGTAATTCTTGTACACGGCTGCGGCATCGGGACTGCTGAGAAAGTCGAGATACTCCTCGACGAGTCCAGAGTTCGGACGATCCTTTAACGCCGTAGCGCAATACGTTATCGCAGGGTGCAACGTTGAGGGAACCTCATACAAGAGCTTCGTCTTATCTGAAGTTGTGACATCAGTCCGATACACTACTCCGATAATCATGGGATCAGACTCCACCAGACCGAGCGCCGCACGTACGTCCGCAGTTGGTGCGACTTTATCTTTGAGTGCCCGCCACAAGCTGCCTCCGTCCAACTCAACCGACTCAAGAAAAGCTTTGGCATAGCGCCCCGCTGGTACGGCTTCCGGATCCGCCAAGGCTAAAAATGAAAAATTCAGCGTAGCAAGCGCGCGCGGGTCAAACGAATCATGCGGGTCAAGCGGATTATAGAATTGGAAATGAGCATCCTTTCGACTGACCACAACCAGGCGGTTGGACAGAAAGTTCCGCCGCGAGCCGGGGACAAGCAGATTGACTTTTTCCAGAAAATCGACCCAGTCGACGTTTGCCGACAAGAAAACATCGGCTGCTCGAGAGGCCTTAATCTGTTGAGCTAAGGTATTTGAACCCGCAAAATTGTAGACGAGGTCGACATCATGTGTGAGAGCGAAAGACAGCCCAACTTCTTGTACAACATCGCGCAAACTGGCCGCCACAAACACCACTAGGCTCGGTCTCTCTTTTCTCGTAGAATCGCTGTCGCTACAACCTGAAACTTGTACAGCCATGATACATAAGATGATATATAAAACGAGCAAAAGAGTGACCGGCAGCCTTTCTCGCACGCAGCCGGCGCCTAGCGATTTCTTGCGCATTTTTGCACTATAAAGGATTGCTGCGCCGGGTTTGATCCCCTCCAAAAGTTTGGGAAATTCACCTGCTTTTCGATTATTGTACACACCTGGACGCTGGGAGTAGGATAGCCGACCATTATGCCTGAGGAATCATCTACACACTCCCCGGATAACGCCCTCCGTAAGCCGAAATCCTTTGGCTTTGACAACCAGGCCCAAGAGTTTGATATCCGTGCGGGTATGCCGGATGCGGCCGCCCAGGCAGTGGCGTAAGAGTTGCGGCGTCTAGGCGCCTTATCACCCAGCAATCTGGTATTGGATATTGGGGCTGGAACAGGGGAGCTCGGCCGCTTTGTGGGCAATGGCATCCCAGATGGCATCCGCTATGTCGGCTTTGACGTGTCACGGCCGATGCTCGAAGTATTTGCGGACAAGCTGAACGCTGCCCAACCGCCCGCCTCACCTTCCTCATCCTCCTCCTTGCTTACAGTTGCTGACGCCAATGCCCACTGGCCGGTTGTGTCAGGCTCGACGGCGGTCATTTTCTTTTCGCGTGCGATTCATCTGCTCAGTCAAGAGCATGTGGTGCGAGAGAGTCTGCGGATCGCCCATCCGAAAAAAGCCTCTTTGACTATCGGTCGGGTGCGCCGCTCGCAAGACAGTGTTCGCTCGATGATGCGGTCGGAAATGCCGCGCATCCTCAGTGAGCAGGGCATTACGGGCAAAGGCGGCGAGAAGGCACATAGGGAGTTAGTTTCTCGCCTTGATTCACCACTATGCCGCTTCCGGGCGGCCGGCCAAAAGACACTCGCCCGCTGGCAAGTCAAGGCTATACCGGCAGCATCGCTGACCTCCTGGCGCGGCAAAGACGGACTCGCCGGCGTGGCCGTTTCGGCTTCCGTCAAGCAAACGGTTCTTGACCAACTCGAACGCTGGGCAGTGGAACACTTCGGTGATCTTCAGACCCCCCAAACGTCACAGGAAGGCTACGACCTCACGGTATTTGAGACTCATGACTAAAGACACAATACAAGACGAACTCCTCACCGAGCTGGGCCAGGCTTTAGTCCACGGCTCGCTGACTGATAAAAAACTTCTGGATCAAACAGCCCAAGGCCCAGTAGTCGAAATCCTGCCGGACGCCAATGTTGTCAAGATTGGCGGGCAAAGCATGATCGACCGAGGCCGCAAAGCCGTTTTCCCTATTATCGAAGAGATAGTGGAGAATCTTGGTCGGCATAAGATGATCATTGGCACCGGGGCCGGCACCCGGGCACGTCATGCCTACAGTGTAGGCATAGATCTAGGCTTGCCCACAGGCGTCCTGAGCGTACTCGGCACTTTCGTCAGTATGCAGAACGCCCGCATGTTGCACTATCTGCTCGCAAAGCACGGCATTCCGTTTATTGAGCCGGTCCAGTTCCCGCAGTTGCCACTCTACCTGGCCGAACGGCAAGCGGTGATCTTCTTTGGCATGCCTCCCTATACCTTTTGGCAACAGAACCCTGTCGCCTGACGCATTCCACCCCACCGGACGGATACCGGGTCCTACCTCGTCAGCGAGGTCTTCGGTACCCGGTCTATGATCTATGTCAAAGATGAAGACGGACTCTATACGGCAGACCGCAAGAAGGATAAACATGCCACGTTTATTCCGCGGGTGACACTGGCGGAACTACGCGCAATGGACTTGCAAGACGTAGTCGTCGAACGCGCCGTACTCGATCTTATGGAAAACGCCCAGCATCGACGCACAATTCAGATCATCAACGGCCTCAAGAAAGGCAACCTGACCCGCGCCCTCAACGGCGAGGAAGTCGGTACGATCATCACTGCGGACTGGGCGGGGTTTCAGACACCAGCTTTCTTACGAAAGGGAATACATGCCGGACGGAGACAACAGAAATAGGCAAAATGAGCAGGATGAACAGGACGACCGCAGACACCATATGGACTCCTTGTTCATGCGAGAAAGCCTGGTCGATAAGGATGTGATCGCGGCTAGCGAAGGGCAAACACCCGTCGTCCGCATGCTTCCGGAGGCTAGAGTGCTGAAGGTGGGCGGACGATCCGTGATCGATCAAGGCAAACGGGTCGTGTATCCACTCGTTGACGCCCTCTCAAAAGCCTTGGACAAGTACAAACTCATCATTGGTACGGGCGGTGGGGCGCGCACCCGGCATGTGTTTTCCATTGGTTTGGATTTAGGCTTGCCCACTGGCGTCCTGGCCGGACTCTCGATTGCTGACGCGTTAGGCAACGCCCATATTTTAGGAACACTTTTGGCCTCACGCGGCGTGGTGGCCATCCCGCCTGAGATCTTCGGCCATTTGCTGCCGTTTCTTCTCCAAGCTGCACCTGGCGTTATTTTCAACGGCGATCCGCCGTACGCCTTGTGGGAGCATCCGCCTGCCATCGGACGGTTCCCTCCGCACCGGACGGATGCGGGCAGTTATCTGACTGCGGAGTGTTTTGGCTGTAAGACGTTCACCCTGATCAAAGACGTCGATGGTTTGTACGACAGCGACCCGAAGACGCATTCGGACGCGAACTTTATCCCCAAGATGAGTACGGCTGAGTTGCGCGAGCGGTCTTTAGAGACATTACCGTTCGACACTATTCTCCTGGATCTGCTCGATAGCGCCCGGCTGGTGACACGCCTGCAAATTATTAATAGCAACCGGCCCGAATTGCTCGAACCCGCCCTTGAGGGAGAACATGTGGGGACTATCGTCTATGCGGAATGACCGCGACTGAGGAAGTCTCTTATTTCACCGTCCAGGTGGTGCCGGTCGGACTGTCTTTGAGAATGATGCCCTGATCGGCGAGCTCGTCGCGGATTTCATCCGCTCGCTGGAAATCTTTGGACTTTCGAGCCGCCGCACGTTCCGCAACCAACGCCTCAATCGCCTCAGGCGTTAGGCTGGCTTCGGCCAGGCCGGATTGTTGCTGCTGCTGTAAGAATTGTTCCGGCGACTCACCCAGAAACCCTAGGACGTTGCCTATTTTCGCTAAGTCTCGACGCGTTTCAGCAACCGTCTCCAGATGTCCGGCATCCAGCTCACGATTTAATTCGCGCACGCCGTCGAAAATAACTCCGAGCGCACGTGGCGTATTACAATCATCGTCCATAGCTGCGCGGAAACGACCCACCAAGGCTGACGCCGTCAGGCCTAACTCGGCAGACGTACCAATGGCGGCATCCGCACGAGCCAGTGTCTCATAGATACGGGTCAGCCCTTTTTCCGCGTCAGTCATCTTTTGGGTCGAAAAGTCGAGCGCCATGCGGTAGTGGGACGACAGCAGGACTTGGCGCAGAACTTCCGGCGTCGAGACTTTCTTAAGCGCGTCCCCAATGGTTAAAAAATTTCCCAGCGATTTGGACATTTTCTCCTGTTCGACCGTGACCATGCCATTATGCAGCCAGTAGCGCGCCAAGGCACAGGATTTTGCACCTTCAGACTGGGCGATCTCGTTTTCGTGGTGGGGGAAAATCAGGTCGGCTCCGCCACCGTGAATGTCAAACGGTTGGCCGAGGTATTTGCTGCTCATGGCCGAGCACTCAATGTGCCAGCCGGGACGACCCTCGCCCCAGGGACTCGGCCAGGCCGGCTCGCCAGGTTTACTGGATTTCCACAAGGCGAAATCCATGGGATGGTGTTTACGCTCATCCACCTGGACGCGCGCTCCGGCCGACATATCTTCTAAACGACGATGGGCCAGCTTGCCGTAGTCTGCAAAGCGATCCACTGCATAATACACGTCGCCGTCCACACTATATGCCAGCTCTTTGGCTTCGAGTTCTCGGATAAGGGCAATCATGTCTGGGATATGCTGTGTGGCCCGGGGCTCATGCGTTGGCGGCAAACAGCGCAGCGCCTGCATATCTGTGTTGAATTCTTGGATATAGGCCTCCGTTAGCTCCTGGGCCGAGATGCCGCGCTCATTGGCCCGGTTGATAATCTTATCATCCACGTCCGTAAAATTGCGCACAAACGTGACCTCGTAGCCGGAGAATTGGAGATAGCGGTAGATGACATCAAATGCGACCAAAGCCCGCGCATGTCCGATATGCGAACGGTCGTAGACGGTCACACCACACACATACATGCGCGCTGTACCAGGAATGAGCGGGACAAACTCCTCGCCTTTACCCGTCAGCGTATTGTAGAAACGTAAGGCCATATTTTTGTTATTGTCTTCCTTCAACCAATTGATCCACGATAGACGGATCAGCCAAGGTTGAAATGTCGCCAAGCTGATCGATAGCGCCCTCACCGATTTTGCGCAGAATGCGGCGCATGATTTTGCCGCTCCGCGTCTTAGGCAATCCGTCGGTAAACTGAATCTTGTCCGGCGACGCGTGCGGGCCGATATCTTGTCGAACCGTTTTAATCAGTTCTTTGACCATCTCAGGCGATGACTGCTGACCGGTCTTGAGCGTGACAAAGGCGTAAATCCCCTGCCCTTTCAAATCGTGCGGCACGCCCACTACGGCGGCTTCAGCAACAGCCGGGTGTTTACCGATCGCACCTTCAATCTCTGCTGTGCCCAAACGGTGGCCGGAAACGTTAATCACGTCGTCCACACGACCGGTAATCCAGTAATAGCCGTCTTCGTCCCGTTTGCAGCCGTCACCGGTAAAATATTTGCCGGGATACGTAGAGAAATACGTTTGGAAGAAGCGTTCATGATCACCATACAGCGTTCGCATGATACCCGGCCACGGAAATTTGAGACACAGATTGCCAGAGATGCCGTTGCCTTCGAGTTCATTGCCCTGCTCGTCAACGAGACAGGGTTGGATGCCAAAGAACGGGCGCGTTGCCGAACCCGGCTTGGTCTTGGTCGCGCCGGGCAGAGGGGTAATCAAAATCCCACCGGTCTCTGTCTGCCACCAGGTATCCACAATCGGGCAACGTTCTTGGCCTATTGCCTGAAAATACCAGTGCCATTCGGGACTCTTAATCGGCTCGCCGACCGTGCCGAGAATACGCAGGCTCGACAGGTCATACTTGGCCGGCCAGGAGTCGCCTTCTTTCATGAGTGCACGCAGCGCAGTCGGGGCAGTATAGAAGATGTTGACTTTGTGCTGCTCGACAATCTGCCAGAAGCGGCCAAAATCAGGATAATTGGGTACACCCTCAAACATCATGGTCGTCGCGCGATTAGCCATTGGACCGTAGACGATATAGCTATGGCCCGTCACCCAGCCAATGTCCGCCGTACACCAGTAGATGTCGCCGGGCCGATAATCGAACACATAGCGATGGGTCATGGCCGCATAGACCAGATAACCACCAGTGGTGTGCAATACGCCCTTCGGTTTACCGGTCGAGCCGGAGGTATACAGAATGAATAATGGATCTTCGGCATCCATATGTTCAGGCTCACAGGTCGTAGGCTGCGAAGCGACTTGCTCCTGCCACCACACGTCACGTCCGTTTTGCATGGCCACTTCGTGTCCGGTTCGTTGTACAACAACCACCTTCTGGATGGACGGACACTCAGCAACAGCGGCATCGGCATTGGCCTTCATCGGGATATCGTTTTTTGCACCCCGCAGGCCGGTGTCTTGGGTAATCAAGACCTTACATTCCGAGTCCTGGATCCGGTCACGCAAGGAGTCCGCCGAGAATGCGCCAAACACAATGGAATGCACTGCGCCTATCCGTGTACAGGCTAACATGGCCACCGGCAGCTCCGGGATCATCTGCATATAGAGACAGACCCGGTCGCCTTTCTTCACGCCGAGCGCTTTGAGCGCATTGGCGAACTGACACACCTGTTCCAGCATCTCGGCATACGAGATCTTCTTACTTTCATCCTCATTATTGCCCTGCCAGATCAGCGCAGTCTGATCCCCGGCACCGGCATGCACATGCCGATCCAAGCAATTATAGGAAACATTGAGCTTGCCGTTGAGAAACCATTTAATATCGGCCTTGTTGAAATCCCACTGCAGGACTTTGTCCCATTTC
>CAUZQN010000064.1:0-8940 GCA_963581605.1 uncultured Binatia bacterium (SeqCode) | reverse complement strand
TGAGGCTGTCCATCAAGACATTACGCGGGCAGCCGTGTACGGACAACCGCACTGCGTTGGGGGGACAACTCGCGCTGCAATTGAACATTTAGTCGAGTCTGACCAGTCTGACCCTATTTATCTCTACCATCTATCTCTATTCATCTGTTATCGCGGGTTCATGACAGCTACTTGCCGTCTACGGAGAAGCCGATGAGGGCGTTGCCTGACATGCCGCCCCAAAGGCCGTAGCCCGAGTTTACGTATATCATGCCGTCCACGATCGTCGGACCCGGGCCATCAAACGAGCCGCCACGGGTCTTCACACCATTGACGGCTTCGTATTCCTGGTCGGCGTTGTAGTCCCATACGACCTCACCGGTCTCAGTGTTATAGGCGCGCAAATGACCATCGACCGAGCCCGAGAACACGATGCCCGGCAGGGCCGACACTGCGCCCGATTGAGCCGGGCTGCACTGCTCGCGGCCGTCACAGCCCGGAGCCGGAACGTGCCAGATGCGCTTGCCGGTTTGGATGTCGAGCGCGAACATGCCACCGCCGACCGTTCCGTCCAATTCCGTGGCCATGCCGGCGTCTGAGTCCCGTACCAGCGTCAGACCGATATCCGACAGGGCAATATAAACTTGTTTGGCGTCCGCGGCTGAACCCCATTGGATGCCGCCCCAGACACCGCCTGTACCCACCCGGTGCTGCCACAAGATTTCTCCGTCGCGGTCCGGGTCCAGGGCATGCATAACCCCCGACTTCTGTCCGGCCAAAATCACACGACGCCCATCAGGCAGAATGCGCAGAATGGGTGACGAGGCAAAATCGAGGTCCGGCCCCCGTGCGGAGGGGCAGTTCGTATCGTCTTCCATTTCACAGCCCACGTTCCACGCATCGTTCGGGGTAAACTGCGTGGACCACAACGGCTCGCCCGTACGCAGGTCAAACGCCATCACGGCATCACTGGTCAGCGACGCCGGGTCAGAATAGTTATCACCCGTGGTCACATACATGCGACCGCGTTCCGGATCGAGCACGGGCGACGACCACACCGATGCGCCTGAGGGTCCCCACAACTGTACGCCCTTAGAGTTCTTCCGAATTGGTGCGGGTTCATCTGGGGTCGTGTACGCACGCCACACCTCACGACCATTAAACCGATTGAGTGCGATGATGGGCGCACGAAACGTACAGCACTCATAGTCGGGGTCTCCCCCAGCGGCCTCTTCCAACGCTGTGGTGGTGACATACAATCGGTTGCGGTACGTTTTCGGCGTGCCGCTAATCGTGGCTAAGGGATGCCGGCCGACATGCACCTTCCACAGCTCTTTTCCCGTGCCGGCATCCACGGCATACACATTGGCCTCCGTGTCGGCGAAATAGGCTACGTAGCGCTGGGGGGACGTGCCGGGCAGCGAGTCTATCACGACAGTCGCGCGTACGCCTGTGGTGGTTTTGATCGACCAATACAGACAGCCGGTCTTCCCATCAATCGAATACACTCGGCCCTTGCCCGACCCAATAAAGATGCGGCCCCCCACTACGGTAGGTTGCGACATACGGTAGTCCTTGTGCAAGCCGAACACCCACTTTTCCTTGAGCTTGGGGACATCCTCGGCGCTCAAGCCGGCATGCTCTGCGGACTGAAAGCGACTATTGAAGTTGTCCACGCCCCACCCGTTCCACTGTGGTGCGCCAGGCTGGACCATAAACGTCCCGGGTGCATCCGCGCACATCCCCGCCACGGTGTCGTCGGGAGCCGAGTCGGGCGGTAGCGGCTTGCCCGTCACCCATTCTGCCATGGCGCGTCGTTCGGCGTTGGTCCGTATCCAGCCCTGGAACGTCATCTTGCCTGCTTCCAGCGAGTGCAGCACCATGGCCGCGGGCAGTCTTGACATCACCTTGCGGTGCGGGGCACGTTGCACTTGTCCTTCATGACATTTTGCGCAGTATTGCTCGTACAGCGCCTTCCCGTCCTCAGCCGGTACGGTTGGTGCAATAGCCCAACTCGACGGCGCGGCCCAGCCCATGAACAGGAGAAACAGCCCCGCCGAGAGCACCATCCGCCCAGTGGTTGCACGTCTAGGGAAAGAATATGTCGAACGCATAGGAGACCTCCATTTTCTCTTTTCGTTCTGCCCTTTTGGGGGCGCGTCTGTCAAGCATTCTGCCAAGCATAATGAGCATGTGGTTTTTGGTGGCGGATGCAGAAGGGACAGTCAAAATAAAAAGAGAGGGCTCAAGTGAGCGGAGTGATCGAAAGTACTGGCATGTTCACACCGCCGGGATTGATAGAGGAAAAAGAGGTTAGTGCTCGGTGCGTTTGAGCAGTTCCATCAACGCTAGGTGCTAGTCGTCAAGCTGCTGGTTACGTTCTGCCGATGCCTCCCTCATTTGCTTCAGCCCGTTCCACGTGATGGCTATGAGCCCGATTCCTATCAACGTCTGGGTTATGCTTCTGGCTACCGTTGCCCATACTTGCGCCCATTCTGGTGTCATTGCGTCTTCCCCCTCTGCTTGCATCGCACGTTTTCCTCGTGGCTCGCTTTATGCAGCATATTCTCTATAATGAGAGGGCTCAAGCGAGCAGAGTGGTCGAAATTATTGACATTTTCACACGTCCGGGATTGACAGAGGAAAAGGGTGTCGGGTAAGTACTTCACTTACTTTGCGCGAAAGTGGCGGAATTGGCAGACGCGCAGGATTCAGGATCCTGTGGGGTAAAACCCGTGGGGGTTCAAGTCCCCCCTTTCGCATGAGTCAGGGGGCTTTTCTCAATAAGAGAGAAGCCCCTTTTTGATGTGACTCCTGCTGTGTAAAGCCGTACCCCAATTGCGCTAGACTGCTTCCTCTGAGGAAGCGTCAAGGAGAAGTCTGATGCCTAACGAACTGGCGGCCCATTACGATCCGGCCGGATTGGAAAAAACAATCACTCAGCAGTGGGCGGAGACTAAGCCTTTCGCCGCCACGCCGGACGAGAACGATCGGCGCTATGTGATTATGATGCCGCTGCCCAATGTGACCGGCGCGCTGCATATGGGGCACGCCATGGACAACGTGATGCAGGACATGCTGACGCGCTGGCACCGCATGCTGGGTGACAATGCGTTGTGGATGGCGGGCACCGATCATGCCGGTATAGCGACCCAGGCGGTGGTGGAAAAGCGGCTGTTTGAGCTGGAAGGCAAAACGCGGCGCGATATAGGGCGCGAGGCCCTGGTGGGGCGGATTTGGGACTGGAAGGAACAATATCAGACCCGCATTGTGAGCCAACAGCAGGCCATGGGCTGCTCGTGTGACTGGGACCGGCAGCGCTTTACCATGGATAAAGTCTGCGAGCGGGCGGTGTATTGGACCTTCTTCCATCTGTTTCGTGACAGTCTGATTTTTCGCGGGACGCGCATGGTCAACTGGGACTGTCATTTGCAAACCGCAGTCGCGGATGACGAAATTATCTATGAAAGCGTACAGGGCCATTTTTGGCATCTGCGCTATCCCGTGATTGATCCCCAGCCAGGTGAGCTGGAATCCGTTGTGGTGGCCACCACCCGGCCTGAGACCATGTTGGGCGATACGGCGGTTGCCTGCCATCCCGACCCGCGTGGGGCGCTTGAGGAATTGATCGTCAAAACCAAAGAACGGCTGTCTCGTGCCAGTCAAAAAGACATAGCTGAGCTTGCAGCGGAAATTGAGCGCCTTGAAAAACGGCGTGTAACGCATCTGCCGCAGCTGGAGCAATTAACGGTCATGGCCAAGGCGGGTCGTATGGTGTGCTTGCCGCTGCTCGACCGTCCCATTCCCCTCATCTGTGACGAATGGGCCAAGCCGGGGTTAGGCAGTGGGTGTGTGAAAATCACGCCGGGCCATGACCCCAACGACTACGAGGTGTGGGGCCGGCACCAAGAACAGATCGGCATCATCAATATTCTCAATATTGACGGTACGCTGAATGACAACGCCGGGCCGTATAAAGGACTCGACCGTTTTGATGCGCGCGATAAAGTCCTCGCAGATCTCAAGTCCCAGGGTTTGCTCGACGCCATTGAAGACCGTGAGATTGAGATCGGCCACTCTGACCGGTCCAAGACCCCTGTTGAGCCCTATCTGTCCGAGCAGTGGTTCGTGCGGATGGGTGACGTAGACGGCGGCGTGGTGTGTGGCCGGGGGACGCACAAAGAGTTCATTGCGCCTGGACTGGCCCAGGCGGCTATTGATGCTGCCAAGGGTGAGTGGCGTTCGCCGAGCGGAAGAAACGTCTCTTTTCACCCTGATATTCGCTATCGCAATACCTATATCAGCTGGCTTGCTGAGAAGCGCGACTGGTGTATCAGTCGTCAACTCTGGTGGGGGCATCGGATTCCCATTTGGTCAGGAAAATTCCAAGGACAGGTCTTACAAGAGAAACTGGCCTGGCTGGCTCCCTATCTGAGTCGTGAAGACGTTGTCGCCCAGCTTCAGATGAACGATACAACGGGATTGCTGCAGCCGGATACTGTTGAGAGCCAGATTGCTCAAATTTCTGACACTGACAGCGGCCAGCTCCTGGTGTGCTTGCGAGAGCCTGCAATCCAGGCGGACGTTGCGGGAGAATTTGAAACCGCAGGCTTTGTGCGCGATCCAGACGTGCTCGATACCTGGTTTTCCAGCGGGCTGTGGCCCCACAGCACGCTGGGCTGGCCTGATCCGGATACGGCAGCAGTCGACTCCGGCCAATCGCCATTAGGTAAGCAGCATGGTTCTGGCGACTGTTTATCGTACTACTATCCGGGCTCGTGCCTTGTCACCGGCCGTGACATCATCACCCTGTGGGTGGCTCGCATGGTCTTGATGGGCCTGTATAATCTTGGCGATATGCCGTTCACGGATGTGTTCATCCACGCCACGATTATGGATGGCAAGGGTGAGCGGATGAGCAAGTCGAAAGGCAACGGCATAGATCCGGTTGATATCATCGAACGCTATGGCTGCGACGCCATGCGCTATGTGCTGTGTGAGATGCAGACCGGCTCGCAGGACATTCGTTTGCCCATCCAGGCTATTTCTCCTTTTACCAATAAGCCAGTCGATCTGGCCAAGGCCGAGCATGGCAGCACTATCTTTACCTATCTCTGTCCTGAAAGCGGTAAAGAGTTTGACGTGCTGGGCACCATGCCGGATATCCCCGCAGCCAAACTCATCAGTGAACGCTTTGAGGTGGGCCGGCACTTTTGTAACAAGCTGTGGAACGCCGTCCGCTTCGCTCTACTCAATCTTGAGCAGACGGCGTTTGTCCGGCGTACGCTTACAGAGTTACCGTTTGAAGATCGGTGGATCTTATCGCGCCTCACGCGGGTGATTGCTGATGTCCAACATCAGCTTGAGGCCTATAATCCATCGGCTGCGATCTCGACTGCGCGCGATTTCTTTTGGTCAGAGCTGTGCGACTGGTATTTGGAGATGATTAAGCCGCGCTTGCGTGAGGCGGGCGAAGCGGACAGCGCCAGACAGGTCTTAGCCTTTAGCCTCGACCAGGTGCTCAGGCTCTTTCATCCGTTCATCCCGTTTATCACCGACTTCTTATGGCAGCGACTGAGTGAACACGCGGCGCAGCGCGGTATTGACCGACAGCTCCACACGCCGGAATCGATTGCCCGTGCGCAGTGGCCGCAGGCGAATGCCGACTGGCAGAATGACACACTGGAGCAGCGTGTAGGCTTTCTGCAGGCGGTTATTCGTGCCATTCGCGATATCCGCAGCCAGTATACCGTGCCTCCTAAGCAACGGGTGCAGGTTCGCATCAAGACCTCGGGTGCAACGCCTGAAATCCTGGAAATCCTCAACGAGGGGCTGTCTCATATCTGTAGCCTGGCGAGTGTAGAGTCGGTCGAAATCGCGCCGGATGCGCAGCGGACGCAAGACTCGGCAACCGCAGTAGTCGGTGAGGTTGAGGTCTACGTCCTGGGTGTTATTGATGCGGACAAAGAAGGCGCCCGACTGAACGGACAGATCAAAAAGCTGACCGGCCCGCTTGAGGGTGTACGGAAAAAGCTTGGCAACGAGAAATTCCTGTCCCGAGCGAAGCCTGAAGTTGTCGAGCGCGAACGGGCCAAGCTGGTGGATATGGAGTCGCAACTCAGCACGCTCAACGAACACTTGCAGGCGTTGGGGTAGTTTCCTCCAGATGCTATTTCATTGCATTCATTTCATTAGAGGGTGTTTGGAAAGTCGCGGTACACGTCATTGCGAGCGTAGCGAAGCAATCTGTAGCGGGCAAAGAGATTGCTTCGTCGCCTTCGGCTCCTCGCAATGACACATCCTCTCCCTTTTCCAAACACCCTCTACATCCTGGCTACGATCGTATGAAGCGGACGCTCTCGCCATCAAAATAGTAGCCTCTCATCTTGTCTCACCTCAGACGGATGTATACAGTCCTAAGCCATGCACCCGTTTGACCATCCCGCTGTTGCGCGGCTGATTACCCTCGCTTTGGAAGAAGATATCGGGCGTGGCGATGCCACGACCTTGGCCACGATCCCGCCGGATCAGGCCGCGCACGGCAAAATAACCGCCAAAGCGGATATCACGATTGCCGGCCTGCCGTTGGTCTTAATGGTTTTGCAGCAAGTCAATCGCACCGCAGGTCTGCGGCTGTTAGTGGAAGAGGGCGACCAGGTCACACAAGGCGAAGTGGTTGTCGAGCTGTCGGGTGCGGCAGCCGGCCTGTTAACTGCCGAACGGACCCTGCTGAATTTTCTGCAACATTTGTCCGGCGTTGCGACACTGACCCGGCAGTTCGTTGAGGCCGTGGTCGGAACGAATTGCGACATTATCGACACCCGAAAAACGCTGCCCGGTTTCCGACTGCTTGATAAATATGCGGTCGTCCAGGGCGGGGGAAAAAACCACCGGCTCGGGCTCGACGACGGCGTGTTAATTAAAGACAATCATATTGCTGTATGTGGTGGCGTTGGGGCCGCTGTGCGCCAGGCACGCAGTCGGGCTTCACCCTGGTTGCGGATCGAAGTCGAATGTACCACGCTTGAAGAGGTACACGAAGCGCTGGATGCCCAGGCAGACATTATTTTGCTGGATAATATGACCACCGTCCTGATGGGCGAGGCTGTGCAAGACATCAATAAGCGTGCTTTGGTTGAAGCCTCAGGCAATATGTCGCTTGATCGTGCTCGTGAAGTGGCTGAAACCGGGGTGGATTTTATCTCAGTCGGTGCGCTGACCCACTCGGCCCCGGCGGCGGATTTGAGTATGGCAGTCACCTGTGAAGCAGTAGTCGACGAGGCCGTGCCCGGCGGGGAGTCGTGCTAAGCCCGGAGTCCACCACAATGGATGACGTTCCTGACCAAGGTTTTCCTGCTGCGCTTTCGTCTCAACTCTCTACCCGTTTCCTTGGTCGGCCCCTTCGTTTTTTCGACTCGATAGACTCGACGAATACGTATGCCTCTCGCTTAGCCCGGGATGGGGCTGCGGAGGGCACGGCTGTTATCGCTGATACCCAAACCGGGGGAAAAGGGCGTTTAGGCCGGAGCTGGGTTTCGCCACCTGGGGTGAATCTCTATCTTTCGGTCATTCTTCGACCGTCAAAATCTGCTGCTTCTGCTCCCCAGTTAAGCTTGCTGGCCGCGGTGGCTGTTGCCGAGACGATTGCCCAGCACATTCAACTGTCTCCTGCCATAAAATGGCCGAACGATGTCTTGGTCTCGGGAAAAAAGGTATGTGGCATTCTGACCGAGATGCAGACCAAAGCGTGCGGCCTTCAAGCCGTCATTCTCGGCATTGGCGTCAATATTAATGCGTCGCTGTCGGTTTTTCCTGAAGAGTTGCAGGCGAAGGCTGCTTCGCTGCTGGTGGTCAACGGACAGCTGATCGACCGGGTCGCATTTACCGCACATTTGCTGACCCGTCTTGAGAAATTGTACGTTCTGTGGCTAGAAGAAGGGTTCCCGGTCGTGCGATCAGCCTGGGAAGGCTATGCGGCAGATTTGCTGGGCAAGCCGATTATGATTGCCGCTCCTGAAGGGACGATATCGGGCACGGCGCTTGGTATTGATCATGACGGAGCCCTTCTTGTCCAACTTGTCCAAGAAGGGCAAGAGGAGCAGGGTGGGCAGCCTGGTGATATTCGTCGAGTGCTCGCGGGAGATGTGACCGTAGTCGGTGGCTATCGAAAGACTGACTGAATGAACTGAGACACGCATGATACTCGCCATTGACGTGGGCAATACGCATACAGTCGCCGGCCTCTACCAAGGCAAGACGCTCGCCTACCACTGGCGGTTTCTGACCGAGGCCGAGCGGACGGCGGATGAGTACGGCGTATTGCTGCAGAGCCTGTTTGCTTCTTGTGAACTGAGCTTGTCGTCTGTTGACGGCATTGTGATATCCAGCGTTGTTCCCGCGATGTTGAAGACGGTTGAGGAACTCTCGCAGAAATACTTTCATATTACCCCTCTGATCGTTGGACCGGGCATCAAGACCGGCATGCCGATTCTGTACGATAATCCGCGTGAAGTGGGGGCGGACCGCATTGTCAACGCGGTAGCGGCATACGAACGCTACCACAGCGCCACAATTATTGTCGATTTCGGTACAGCCACAACGTTTGATTATGTCACTCAGGCTGGGGAATATCTGGGTGGAGCCATCGTCCCAGGGGTGGGGATCTCCTTGGATGCACTATTTCACAAAACCGCCAAATTATATCGGGTGGAGCTGGTTAGACCACCCAAGGTCATTGGGCGGAATACGGTCAACGCGATCCAGTCCGGAATTTATTACGGCTATACCGCCCTGGTCGATGGGATGGTTGAGCGTATTCAAAGCGAAAACGATGCCCAGGCACGGGTCATTGCCACCGGCGGATTTGCCCAGCTCATTGCCGCAGAATCCCGGACGATTGAAGAGGTGGATGAGTTCGTGACACTTGAGGGACTGCGTATTCTGTATGAACGGAATCATTAA
>CAUZQN010000063.1:0-9026 GCA_963581605.1 uncultured Binatia bacterium (SeqCode) | reverse complement strand
TGAGGCGCACTTTGATCCAGGCTTTTCAACTATGCCGGCACCCTTGGTAGTTGCCGCCGCCCTATCCGGTCGGACCCAGCGTATCCGGCTCGGCATAGGCGTGAGCCAACTGCCGTTGCACAATCCTGTGAGCGTGGCCGAAGAAGCTGCGACCGTTGATATTGTGAGCGGTGGACGCTTGGACCTGGGTATAGGCCGCGGGACGTGGGATCATAATTTCAAAGGCTTCGGCATTCCGTGGGAGGAGCGGACGACCCGACTCGAAGAAGCTGTCGATATTCTTGAGCAAGCCTGGGCGGACAAACCCCTCTCGTACCACGGCCAGCACTATCAGTTCGACTCGATTAACATCGTTCCCAAGCCGCTTCAGCGACCCGGCCCGCCGCTGCATATTGCGGCCAACAGTCCAAGCACCGCCGAGTTTGCCGGTCAGCGCGGCCTGCGGCTGCTCATGGCTGCGCCCATTCATCCCTGGCCAGACAATTTTCTGACCCATCTCGCGCTGTACCGTGATTCGGCAGCCAAGCATGCTTCGAAGAATGTGTATGTGTCAGCCGTGTTCTTTGTCTTTACCGCTCTTGATCGGGTTGCCGTGCGTATGCAGATGGCTGACAGCTTTGCGCGTCATCCCATTGGGCAGCGTACATCATATGAGACAGCGGAAGAGACAATGGCCATCTTTGGCAGCCCGCAGGAATGCATAGACAGGATTGCAGAAATACAGCAGCGGGCGAAGCTGGATTGCATGATTTGTTCGTTCAACCCCGGCGGAACCGTTCGACACGAACAGGTGAAAGTCGCGATACAACGCTTTGCGGAAGAGGTGCTCCCGAGCGTGCGAGAGTTATAGGGTGCTGTCGGCTTACGCTGCGCTAAGCCGACCTACGGCTCATGAAGATGATCGACGCGGGCTTGTGCGTCTTCGGATGAACCGGCTCCCGACACTCCAATACTTCGAAATGACTTTCTCGGAGTAGCCTGATCCAGGACTCGATAGTGCGAAAATACCACGGAGCGGGGTCGGTGAACTCCGGACCAAAGCCAGCCCATGAACCAGGGCGCCAGCCATCACAATACGGCTGGTCACCGCACGCTGTCAGCGGATGCAGGGTCTGAATAACCAGAGAGCCCTGAGCGTTCAAATACTGCGGAAGAGCTGTCAAGAGATTCTCAACCGCCTCTTTTCCAATCAAGGAGAAATTACAGATAACGATGTCAAATGGATCTAGCTGAAGGTAGTGATTCGCAAGGGCTTCGTATGAACACACCTGAAACTCTCCACCGCCAAGGCGCTGCGCCTTTTCTATGAATTCAGGCACAACGTCAACGCCGAAGACTTTGATTCCAAGCCCAGCGAGAGTCCGAGCAAGCCAGCCTTCACCGCAGCCCACATCAAAGGCTCGCTGCGGCTTGAGGTCGGACACCGCATTGACAATCGCTCGGTTGGTAACCAACTTGCGGCTCTCAACCTCTTCGTTTTGGACAGCTTTCGCCCAGGGAGCGGCGTTCGTGTGCCACGAGGCTATTATTTGCTTGTCGCTCAATTCCGACATGCTTAATCCCATATCGTAGTGACCAATCCAGATTCCCGAATGACGGGATCACGAGTCCCGTTCTCGGCGGATTTCCCCAAGCGCTTCTGCAATAAGATCCGTATCTGGCGGTGGAGCCGCATCCGGAGCGAAGATACCGGCAAGCTTTACCGTGTGTCTCCCGGTAGAGGTATCGGCTAAGATGATTACCTCAGCTGGACCTGCGGAAAAGTCATCAGGCAGCCTGACCGCAAGTTGATGATCTTCAGGAATTGTGACCTTTGTCTTATGGGCACGCATCATTACTCTCCTAGATTTTGTACCTACCCTACCACTGTCGGCGTCGCCCGGAGTGGGCCTTGACGCCGCACCCTCCAAAAGCGGACGATGGATGAACGTATTGGGCGCTGAGGACGATGCCATCTGTCTCTAGAAGCGAACGCCTGAAGGTTTCATGCTAGCAACAACACAACCTATGCTCCGTACTGCTTTCACCTGCTTTCTTCTCCTCCTGCACCTATTTGCGGGAGCAGGGATGGCCCAGGGAGCAGTCATCTGCGTTGCGCAGGATGGTCACTTTGCAATAGAAAACGCCCACCCGAATACGGGCTGTGCAACAGTCCAAAAGGACTCCCGCCCTGCACCGCTTGCATCTGCGCTTGAAAATCCTGCCCGCCGACCTTGTCGGGATACCCCGATTCTTGGAGTTGGTTCACACTTCACTATTCCCTCGAATGTGGAACCGGCCTCCCCAGCTTTCCAGCCGGTTGCCCTTGTCTCTCCGCCTATCGTGGCGGGCCACGGTCCGCGTCTTGTCCGTTCGCCTGTCACTCCCTTTGGGACTCGCTCCATCCACGACTCGTTGCGTAGCGTTATTCTCCTCGTCTAAAGCCCGTCGTCTTATTGCAGCTTGCTGCTGAGGTTGCGCTCAGAGCGGTTGCGCTCAGAGCGGTTGCGTGGGGCATTCGTGCGCCCGCGCGACTATCATTTGTTTTGCCTAGACGCTGCCGGGATGATGGACTGGATGATGGATATGTTACACATACGCACCTCCCTTACTCGACGTTCCACCCGCTATAATACTATCGGGCTCGGCCTGTGTTTACTGCTTGGACTTCCGAGTTGCAGCCTGATGCCCGTTGCAGACAGTACTCTTGAGCCGCGCCGCTTAGGACGTGAACTTCAGACCTATCACGCCCCTGCCGAATTTCCTGAACCTCACGGATCTGGCCCAGACGAACACGCCGCCCGCACGTTTACCCAACCCACTGGTCTGCTCACGGTACCGACTGCCCTGGCCGCCGCCGTACTCAACAGCCCTGCCCTAGCCGCGTTTTCATGGGAGGTGCGTGCGCGTGAAGCCCGCGCGCTCCAAGCCGGCCTGCGCCCGAATCCTGAAGTCGGCCTTGAAGTCGAAGAATTTGGTGGGAGCGGAGGCCGCACCGCGTTTGATGGCTCAGAAACTACTTTTCTGCTCGGCCAACTGCTGGAGCTCGGTGGCAAGCGGGCCAAACGCCAGCGGCTGGCGACGTTGGAACGGGATTTAGCCGCCTGGGATTACGAGACCCGTCGGCTAGATGTGCTCACCACCGTTGCCAAAGTCTTTGTCGTCACACTCGCCGCGCAGGAGCGGGTCAGCCTGGAAGAAGAACAAGTGCAACTGGCGCAAGAAGTCCTTCAAACCGTAGCCCGGCAAGTCAAAGCCGGGGCCGTGTCACCAGTAGAACAAATCCGTGCCCAGGTGGCGTTAGCGAGCAGTCGAGTTGAACTCTCGCAACGAAAACGGGAACAGACTGCCGCCCAGCTCCAGCTTGCCGCGACCTGGGGCAGCACGGCGGTCACCTTCTCTACCGTCAGCGGAGACTTGGAGACCGTCGTCCCGCCCCCATCCGCTAACGACCTCCTGCCACATCTCATCCACAATCCTGACATTGCTCGCTGGAGCGTTGAAAAAGAACAGCGCCACGCCGCTCTTGAACTGGAACAGGCACGCCAGATCCCAAACGTCGAGGTAGGGGCGGGCGTGCGTTATTTCAACGCGGACACCAGCGCCGCCTTAGTCTTTGAGACTCGCATGCCGCTCATGCTGTTTGACCGGAATCAAGGCAGTATTCAGGAGGCCCACGCCCGCTTAGCAAAGGCCGAGGCTGAACAGCGAGCAGCACAAGTGCAGACCCGTGCCACATTAGCCGCCGCGCATCAATCCCTCGTATCTGCCTTTGAGCAGGTCAGCACGCTGCGAGACAGCATTATCCCCCAAGCCCAATCCGCTTTTGAAGGCGTCAATCTGGCATACCAGCGCGGACGCTTTCGCTACTTGGACGTATTAGATGCTCGGCGCACGCTGTTTCAGCTCCGTGGACAGTATGTTGAGGCCTTGGCCAGCTACCATACCGCAGTGGCAGACGTAGAACGCCTCATTGCTGAGCCGCTGGCTGCGCTCGACCATACCAACGGGACACACTGACATGAAAATGGACATGAGATATCGCCAATTAATTCATGTGCTGAGCACAGTCTTGCTGGCACTCCTCTTTGCCTGTCAGGCAGTAGAAGGCGAAGCGCCCCGCAGCCAAGAAAAACAGGAGTATGGGTATGAAGCAGGCCAAAAAGAGAGTGTCCAACTCTCCCCGGAAGAACTCACCGAGTTCGGTATCGAGCTGGCCGTAGCTGGACCTGGAACAATTACACAGGCAATCGAGCTCCCGGGGGAAGTCCAGCCAAATGAAGACCGCTTAGCGCATATTGTCCCGCGCTTTCCCGGCATCGTCACCACGGTATACAAACAGACCGGTGACATCGTTCGTGCCGGCGAGGTCCTGGCAATTATCGAGAGCAGTGTAAGCCTAGCGCCGTATGAACTTAAAACGCTCACGACTGGAACAGTCATCGAAAAACATATCACCCGCGGTGAAGCCGTGACCCGAGAAAGTCAAGCGTTTGTGATTGCGAACCTGAAGAGTGTGTGGGTCAATCTGAGTGTGTATCAGCGAGACTTATCAGCGGTACGCGTCGGCCAGTCCGTCACAATCTCTGCCGGCCACGGTCTGCCCGAAGCCACAGGAAAAATCTCCTACGTGACTCCGACAGTCGATGAGGAAACGCGTACGGCGACCGCGCGCGTAGTCCTGCCCAATACAAAGAAGCGCTGGCGGCCAGGCATGTTTGTCACCGGTCGGGTCATCGTCAAGCGTACGGACGTGCCACTCGCTGTTCCCATAGCCGCCCTGCAGACGCTGGCTGAGCAGACGGTGGTGTTTGTCGAAACGGACGCGGGTTTTCAACCCCGGTCGGTGACGACGGGAGACGCCGATGACAACCAGGTTGAAATCCGTGCGGGTCTCGCACCAGGTGAGCGCTACGTCAGCCGCGGGGGCTTTACGCTCAAAGCGGAACTGTCCCGTGAGCAGTTTGGGCAAGGCCATGGTCATTAAGAGAGAGTAGTCATGGACCGAATCATTCAGCTCAGCCTCTCAAACCGCTCGCTCATGGCCGTCCTTGGAGTCTTGTTGGCAGTGGCCGGCTATCGCAGCTATGTGCAACTTCCGGTTGATGCCTTTCCGGATGTCTCTCCTAATCTGGTGCAGGTGTTTACCGAGACTGAGGGCCTGGCGCCCGAGGACGTGGAGCAGTACGTCACCTACCCCATTGAAGCCGTCATGACCGGACTCCCCAACCTGGAACGGATACGCTCTGTCTCTAACTTTGGGCTGTCAGTGGTCAATATCTATTTTGAAGACGGAACGGACATCTATTTTGCTCGGCAAGTGGTGAGTGAACGGCTGCAAGAAGTACGCGAACAGATTCCTCCCGGCTTCGGTGACCCGCGGCTAGGCCCGATTTCCACCGGTATGGGACTGGTCTTGTTTTACTACTTAGAGGACGAAACCGGTCAGTATTCTCTGCAAGAGCTGCGCAGCATGCAGGATTGGCTGGTCAAGTTTCAGCTGCAAACGGTGCCCGGGGTGACTGAAGTGCTCGGCATTGGTGGTTATGAAAAACAATTCCAGGTAGCCGTACACCCGGAACTCTTACTGCGTGCTGGGGTTACTATCAGCGAGGTGATTACCAGCATCCAAGAGAATAACCTCAATGTCGGGGCGCAGTTCATCGAGAAGAATGCCGAAGAGTTTGTGGTCCGTTCGGTCGGGCTGGTCGCAAATATTTCCGATCTTGAGAACATCGTCATCAAGGCTAAGGACGGCACCCCCGTCTTTCTGCGCGAACTCGCAGACATCCAGGTCGGTGGTGCGATTCGACGCGGGGTGCAAACCCGGAACGGCCTCGAAGAAGTCGTCGCCGGGATGGTGGTCAAGCTCTTTGGGGCCAATTCGTCGACGGTCATCGAACAGGTCGAAGCCAAGATGGCCGAGATTAACCGGATTCTACCCAGTGGAGTCAAGCTTATTCCCTACTACGAACAAAAGACCCTCGTAGCAGCCTGTGTCGCCACAGTCACGAATGCGCTGATTCAAGGCATAGGCTTAGTCGTACTGGTGCTGATAGTCTTTATGGGCGGGGTGCGGGCCAGTCTGGTTGTCGCGCTGGCTATTCCGTTCTCGGTTTTCTTTGCCACGCTATGGATGGGCTATTTCGGTATTTCAGCCAATCTCATGTCCCTGGGTGGGCTGGCCATCGCTATCGGCATGTTAGTGGATGGCACGATAGTCATGGTGGAAAACGTGGACCGGATGCTACGCGAGGCTGACCCGGATGAAGCCCGCAGTCTGGTCGTCGCCCGGGCGTGTACGGAAGTCGCCCGCCCGATTGCCTTTGCCATCGCAATTATTGTGATTGTCTTTCTGCCCCTTTTTCTGCTGCAAGGGGTGGAGGGCAAAACATTTCGGCCCCTGGCCTACACCGTGGCACTCGCCATGGGTGGCTCGCTCGTCTTTGCGATCTTTCTCGCTCCCGTCCTGGCCGTAACCGTCATGCGCCGGCCTGCAGACCCGGTCTCATCCGAAGGACTGATCGTGCGGAGCCTTATTCGTCTCTACCGGCCGGTGGTGACACTGTTTGTTCGGTGGCGCGTGATGGCCGTCCTCAGCGCGCTTCTTTTAGTCGTGCTGGGCGGTGCGGTTTTTTCCTATCTTGGTTCAGAGTTCACCCCGCGTCTACAGGAAGGCACTATCGTGCTGCGGCTCACTATGGCCGCCTCGATTTCGCTCCGGGAGAGTCAACGCATCACGATGATAGTCGAGCGGCGGCTCATGCAGATTCCGGAAATCGCCGGCGTGGTGACGCGCATAGGCCGGGGTGAAATCGGCGCGCATACCGACCCGATTAATAATGCCGAGATGTATATTCTCCTGCAGCCTCAAGAAGAATGGCGCACGGCGCAAAATCAAGAGCAGCTCGAAGATCTCATCCGTACTGAGCTGGGCCGCATTCCTGGGGTGCTGACGAATTTTACCCAGCCCATCGCTATGACCATAGACGAACTCTTAGAAGGCGTGCGGGCGGAGCTTGCGATTAAACTCTTTGGCGATGACCTCGAGGTTCTGCTCGAAAAGGGGAATGAGATTGCCGCCGTGACGCAGCGTATCCGAGGCGCAATTGACGTGCAGGTAGACCAGGTCTCAGGTACACCGCAGCTCGTCATCCGCATCAATCGGCAAGCGGTGGCTCGGTATGGCATGAATGTCGCGGACGTGCAACACACCATCAGTGCCGCAGTCGGCGGTGAGGTCGCGGGACAGATTTTCGAGGGCATCCGCCGCTTTCCGATCCTGGTACGGTTTGCTCCGGAATATCGGAGCACACGCCGCGCAATCGGCAATATTCTCATTCCTGGTCCTCACCACGTGCGCGTGCCGCTGTCCGAGCTGGCGACGATTGAAGAAGTGGTCGGCCCGCGCCAAATCACACGCGAAAATAACCAGCGCTTCCTGGCCATTCAGTGCAATGTGGTCGGGCGCGACATCGGGTCGTTTGTCCAGGAAGCCCGAGCGGCCATTGATGCCCGGGTGGCCCTCCCACCGGGCTATTTCGTCACCTGGGGCGGACAGTTTCGCTTGCAAGAGGAAGCCAATAGACGCCTGGCTATCGTGATTCCCATCACCTTGCTTATTGTCTTTTTGCTGCTGTTCTCTAGTTTCCAGTCGCTCAGCAATGCGCTGCTCATTCTCCTCAACATTCCGCTCGCTCTTGTCGGCGGCGGGGTCGCATTATGGCTTACGAACCAGAACCTGTCCGTACCGGCTTCGGTCGGCTTTATTGCCCTGTTTGGCATTGCCCTAGAGAATGGCATGGTGTTAGTGACATATCTCAATCAGCTCGTGCGTGCAGGGATCCCAGCCGATGAGGCCGCCGTACGGGGCGCGTGTTTACGCTTGCGCCCGGTGCTGATGACTGCCGTCACGACCGCCCTGGGACTGATCCCCCTGCTCATCTCGCACGGCACAGGCAGTGAGGTGCAACGCCCGTTGGCAACGGTGGTGGTCGGCGGACTGGTTTCTTCAACGGCGTTGACCCTCCTGATCCTGCCGGCCTTATACGCCTGGATCGAGAACCGACGGGCAGTCTCCGCCTAGAGGGTGTTTAGAAAAGGGAGAGAAGGTGTCATTGCGAGGAGCCGGAGGCGACGAAGCAATCTCTTTTCCCGCTACAGATTGCTTCGCTTCGCTCGCAATGACGTATATCGCGACTTTCCAAACACCCTCTAGAAGATGGAAAGCCTTCCCCAATACCAGCAATCCAGAAGGCGAGAAGGCTCTTCTATCTGATAGGAGATGCATGCTAGTCTGCTTCCACCTCCTATGCTGAAGAACTCTTCGCCCATACTACGCACCGGCATGCTGGCCGTGCTCCTGCCAGTCTTGTTGCTGCTGCCGACCTTCCACACCCACCCTGACCATCGGCATACACACGGACACGCTAGCAAACACGGCCACCCGGCGGTTATTCATGCCGATTTCTTCGCCATCTCAGTCCACGACGCGCATGACGCGCATGACCAGGGTCACGGCGTACCAGCTGAAAACTCCTCGCAAGCCGATTTTCGCATAAGCCTGTTCACCCTGCCCCCGCGAAGTCTTGTGCTGCTCACTCCCGCGCCCGAACGCGAGCCATTTGCTTTCCTGACCGTACTGCCTGTCATCAGTCCGCGACCGGTAACCCACTTGTGGCTGCATCCGTCTGACCATCCACCGCCTGTTCAATCCGTCTCTTTCCCGGCCATTTCTCCCCGCTCTCCGCCCCATCTCATCTAGTTCCCAACCGTTTTTCGTTTTTGCCCTAAATAACGAGACGGCTTCCGCACGGCGTTCTTTCGCTGTGTGGGAAGCCGTGTATCTATTGCGGAGGACCGCGCCCATGTTGCGCAATTACTGTGTGGGCCTCGGTGTGCTGATGTTACTGGCAAGCTGCCAGTTGGGCGATGCAGGTCTGCCCCAAGACCAGCAAGACCTTGCCCCTGAGCCTCTCAGCATCACCAAGTGGACCACCAAGACCGAACTCTTTGTAGAATTTACGCCGCTCATAGTTGGCAAAGCC
>CAUZQN010000062.1:0-9132 GCA_963581605.1 uncultured Binatia bacterium (SeqCode) | reverse complement strand
AGAATATTCTGAGGTGCTGCGACTGTTACCTGTATGGAAAGACGTAGTTTTTTGAAGGTGGTGGCTGGCGGGGTGGTGGCCATAGGGGAAGCCTGGTTTGTCCCCGTGTCCCTCAACGCTGTGGATGGCGGCCTCAGAGAAGGACCGAGCGGTCCGTCTCTGAATCTGTCTTCCGGACGCCAGCTCGCGGCAAAACGACCATACGGCCAAGAGTATTTCCAGAAGCTTACCCGTTTTAACCGGCCCCACCCGTCCGGCATACACCTGAGTCTGAGCGAGCGTGCACTCCTGCATAGTGTTGTGGGACGTTTAGGCCGACTGCAGGTCATAGTCGGACACGGGAATTTTCAAATCCTGGGTTTTGATCATGCCTTACGCTTGGCCCGTCGCTATTCCCGAGTGGAGCGCTTTCCGCGATATGAGATCGATTTTTTGGAACGTATCTTTTATGAGCAGGCGACCCGGTATGGATTTTACGGTGAGAAGGTCTTGCCGTATCTGTCCGATGCTATCCGCAAACGGGACGTGGTGAAGATCGGTGGCAATTATCTGCTCAAAGGCGAGGCGAGCAGCGAGTATCGAAAAATTCAGTACGTCATCGGTGACCGACTGCTGCTCACGTCCGGCGTCCGCGGGATCATCAAACAGACCTATCTGTTTCTCGCCAAGGTGGTCCAGACACGGGGGAATCTATCTATGGCCTCCCGTTCTCTTGCCCCACCGGGCTATTCGTATCATGCCGTCGGCGATTTCGATGTAGGCGAGCAGGGCCTCGGTGGGCGAAATTTTACCTCCGAGTTTGCCAAGACGGAGGTGTTTAAACAATTGGCGGCCTTTGGGTATATTGAGATTCGATATCCGAAAAACAATCTGTTTGGCGTATGCTTTGAACCCTGGCATATTAAGATTGCGTCAAAAAATACTGCACCAATCCTCATATCGAAAAATGGAAACACAACAACACCCTGTGTATCGTTCTGTTAGCTATTGGCGCAGCTCTTAGTGAGGTGCCAGGTGTGAGGTGCCAGGTGTTTTTTTCACACCGGCTGTCGCTTCTTACCCCCCGGCCCGCCTGCAATCTCAGCTCGCACAATCCGTGCGCCTTCAACCATGGCGCGCAGTTTATTATAGGCGCAGAAGCGGGGCAGAGCACGCAGACCGCAGTCGGTGGTGAGGGTGAGGCGTTCCGGCTGGATGAACTTGAGCACCTTACGGATGCGTTGTGCGACTTGCTCTGGTGTTTCAATCTGAAGGTTGCGTACATCAATGACACCCACGGCGACTTCTTTGTCCTGGGGCAGGTCTTTCAGAATATGCGCATCCTCCATTTCTCGGACGGCAAAGTCTAGCACATACTGTTCAATCTGTGTGTCATGCAGATGCGGTAAGAGAGAACCATAACCTGCGTCTGACGGGAATAAGCCGCGTGAGGCATTGCCCCATGCTGCGCCAAAGCAGAAATGCCACGAGAGCTTAGCGTCAACGCCGTCAACGGTTTTATTGATAACGTCCACCACCCAGTCAAAATCAGCTGTATTCCCGCTCAATACGGGCAGCCACGCTCCAAGGTCTTCTAATTGTAAGAAGGTTGCCCCGCCGGCCACCATTTCTTTCATCTCGGCATTAAAGATGGGAACCAAAGCGTAGGCGAGATCTTTCTGAGTTTTGTAGTGTTCGAGATGGACATGATAGGTGAGGTTAATAGGTCCGGCTCCAACGCTACACCGCACCGGCTTATGCGTATTACGTTGGGCGATATGGTATAGGTCGACCAGCCGCAGCGGTCCGCGTTTGACTGTGTCTGTTACGGACGTTGCACCCCAGTCGGTTAACCAGGCGGCATCGTTTTGTGAGACATTCCCGCCTTCGACCAGCGGATGGCTGTGTTTGACCGGGACAAAGCCGTGAATGCGTTCGTACCAATACCACACAAAGGACCCAATGCAGCCGCCATAGTCATCGAACCACATCTGGCCGTCGGTGAGAATGTCGAGACCGGCTTGCTCTTGGTCTCGCAGCACAGTCCGCACAGCATCTTCAAAGGCTTCGGCGTGGTTGACGTCCTTAAATGCATCCCAAATATCTCGTCCGTGGAGCTGATAGGTAAACCAGTGCGGTCGGGGATATGAGCCCACCATGGTTGTTGGCAGTATGGTATCGACAATAGTCCGAGACATCGGCGTTTCCCCTTTTTCAATTTGTTCGATGCATTTTTTCTTGGCAGTTCTTTCTTGGCCGTTTTTTCGTGCTTGTGGGGCATGATCGGTGCGCATTAGGGGGACACTAGCGCGCGACCTTTTTCTGACAGGGCGATGGTCCGTTGCCATATGCCAGACCCGCTTACATAGCCGAGCTGGTCGAGCCGATTGACGACCACGCTGAGCATCGAAGGGGCCATTCCCGTGGCGGTACTCAGTGTCTGGATATTTTTGGCTTCGTGTTTGAGCTGCTCCAGGACGGTACGGCTATCCGCGTCTTGCGTCACAAAACCGGCCGGCGAGTCGGGGAGCTGGGAAAGGTGGACGTCTCCTTTTGGCGTTAAGGCAAAGGTGAAAAAATCAAGGCCACGTGATCCCCAGCGCTGGATCAGGCCTATGCGTTCGAGTTCCGTGATGAGCCGATGACACCCGACTGCAGTCAGCGCCATGAAGTCGCTCAGTTCGACCATAGTTGTATAGCCGGTGCGAATGAGCCTCAGCAGGCGCTGTTGGTCGGGACTGAGGGCAACGCTATCTGACTGATCTCCTGCAAGAGTGCTATCCGGCTTTGCCGGCTTTGGTTGGGTGAAGAAAGACACGCCGAGTACGGTCGGCAGCGTGATGACGGTACCGATAATAACGGTATGCACCGATCCAACTGGCACCCCGGTCAGTTTGAGGATTTCGTACACAAGCATAGCCACTGCCCCGATCAGCGTACTCCAAAACGCTCCAGCAGAGGTGATATACGTCCAACGATGCCCGAGCAGAAAAACAAAAGCCGCCGGACCGAGCATGGCGCAACTCACGCCAAGGAGAAAATATGGCCCGCCCGGGTAGAAACACAGGAGCCATATGACAATGCCGGTGAGCAGGGTGAGAACCCGGCTCGTTTGCAGCACGGCTTCTGGTGTGGCGTTGGGACGGATAAAGCGCTGGTAGATATCACGCGCCAGCGTTGAGGTGATGCCCATATGCGCATTGCTCGTGGTTGAGATAGTCGCGGCAAGTGCGGCAACCAAACCTAACAATGCGATGCCTGCAGGAAAATCCCGCATCAGGAGACCATACGCGCTCATTGGGTTGGCCGGGTTCGCACTATCGAGAAATGCCTCGCGGTACACACTGCCCGCGTATAGGCCGAGCACGCCCATAGAACCATGGATGATGAGCACGAGCAGTCCTCCGATAATAAATTGCCAGCGCGCGACCGATTCTGTGCGCGCGGCAGCGGCGCGCAGCCAGTAATAGTTCCCGCCCCATTGGATGAAGATGCACAGCAACAGCGTGGCGGTCAGTACGCTCGGATAGCTCAACTGGAACCAGGGAAAAGGTCCCAGCAGGCCGGCTGACAGGGGAGTGGGGCTGACAAACTGCGTCTTAATCAGCTCCCAGCCGCCAAAAGTGACGAGGCAGTACACCGCCAGCGCTGGCATGAAGAGAAACCCTAGCAGGACCTGAACGACATCGGTTAGGGTGAGCGCCCACAGACCACCCATGAAAATAAATGTCAGATGCCCAGCCAGGACAATAGTGATCATGAGCCAGAGCGGAGCGTCAAGAAAGCCCTGCATGATGAACGCCATGGCGACAACGTTCATGGCCACAATACCGGTGACACCGAGTAGCGTGGCAATGCTCACCACCACACGAGTGCGAGTATCAAATCGTATTTCCAGCCACTCAGGAATCGTGTACGCCCCGCAGCGTCGGATATAGGGACAGGCAAAGACGCCGTACAAAATATAGCCAATCACCAAGGGCAGACTGCCGCCTAAGATCCAGCCGAGAAAGCCGTACTGGATGGTTAAGCCGGGGATGATGCTCGTCATGCTGCCTGCAAAAGCGATCCCGCAGATGCTGGCGATACCGGGAATCAGACTGACCTGTCTCCCGGCCAGGAGATAGTCACTGTCGGTATGGACCCAGCGCTTGGCATACCAGCCCAGAGCCCACAGCATAGCCATCAAGGAGAGAATGGAGGCAATAAAGATGGTCATACATCGTCTCTATTGTTTACGCGGCGTTTTTGTGTCCAAAGGTCAGGAGTCCCAGAATCTGGAGGGCATGAATCAGGACCATGAGACTCATCAGCAGCATGACGAAATCGGGCATTATGAAGCGTTGGGCGTAGAAGTACGATTCAAAGCCGGCTAAGCCTGCGAGGCTGGCTGCAATGAGCAGGTTTTTTGAGCGCGTAAGAAAAAGGCTCAGCGAGAGGAGCGCCAGACAGTCAACAAACCGATTCCCAAGCCGGAAAAATGCCGTAAAATTTTCTACGTGTAGGCTGCCGTCCGGTCGAATAAAACTGGGAATCGATAAAAAGAAAATCGCGAATGCGGCCACGACGGTATAGGCTGCAGTAATACGAACGGTTCGGTCTATCGAGTGGGCTGTCTTGTCGGGGTCACTGAGTTCCTCGGTCGATAGTCCGCCTAGAATACGAAGGAGTGTTGCTCCGATTCTTTTGTCTTGTTGCGTACGTCCCTTGACGTTCTTGGGTTGATGTCTTGCCATACAAGAATGGGCTGGCTACGAGTGAGTATGCCGCAAACAGTACGCTGTGTTTGATTTCAACGCAAATGAGACACAAGAAGTAGCGCTGGTCAAAAGATGATCTTGAGATGGTCTTTTCTCGGGCTGGAGAAGACGGCACAATGAAAACGGGGGACGCAGGTATGGAAAAACAAACGCAAAAGAAATATCAATCCTATCTTGTCTGTCCTGTTTTGGGTCTGACCCTATTGGTGCTGACGTTCAGTTCAACACTGCCAGGCTGGTCTCAAGACGGCGCTTCCGCTTTTCCCGAGGGGAGTGGTAGCATTATCACTCCGCTTTCCTGGCAGTTCTCGGGCCAAGATCAGCAATATCAAAAAGATCAAAAAGATCAGCAAGACCAGGCAGACATGCATGCCGAAGTGCGGGCCGTTATCCAGCAGTTTGAGGCAGCGGTATTGGTGAAAGATGAAGAAGACCTGATTGTTCTCTCTCTTCCCTCTGCAAAATTGACCGAGCTGCGTGACAAGCTGGAGGAATTGGGAACAGTGACGAGTTCGGAATCCTCCTCTGCACCAAAGGCTCCAACGATACTGCTCCGGCTCACCCTTCAGTCTCCGTCTCTGCAAACTGTGCGCTAGAAGTGACAAAAAGAGCACAGATAGGTGGCAATATTTTGCCGCACCTTTTGTATGGAGGACAGCCAACAGGATAAATTCATGTGCAATATTGAAACCTTGGAGAATATATTGTGTGTGTTATTTATTATGTTTATTTTGGCTTGAAATTTGCTCAATTTTCCTCTACGAACGAAGGGAAGGAAATAATGCTAAAGCAGATTGAATGTACATTGATTGATTTACTGCAAGGGGTTAATCGGGTCACTGACGACGATCAAGAGGTGGCTGCCGCAGTGACCGCATTGATCAACAGTGGCAAAGTCCGGCTCCGGGGGAATTTTGCCGGAGCAAAGATCACCGTGTCCGATTCGCTAGAAAGTTTTCCTGAACGAACCTGGTCAACTCTTTTGGGTTTCCCCAGCGCTGAGTAGTTTCGGAATACACGCCCTATCTATTCCTGTTTGTCTTGTCTGTCTCGCATGAGGGTCTTCCCGTGTGAGACATGCTTGGTAGCGACAATTCTCTCACAAATTTTTCCAGAGTTTTTTCTCGACATCGCTTACTGAGCACGGCTGCCACCTTTCTTAGCCAAGGCTGTAGGGGGAGATGGACAGGTAAGCCGGGTCACGGGTATACTCACCGCACTTTTCCAGACGAGGAGTATACCATGGGTTTGCGCACACCAGAGCAATATAGAGAGAGTCTGCGAGACGGCCGGGAGGTCTATTATCGGGGCGAGAAGGTCGACGATGTTACCACCCATCCCGTGATTAGGAAGGCGGTTGAACACGCGTGCATCGACTATCAGATGGCCGAAGATCCACGCTATCGTGATCTCGCCGTTGTCACGGACCCCGAGACCGGCGAATCCTATTCGCGCTTTTACCATATCCCACGCAATACCGAAGATCTTCTCCAACGCAGTCGCTTGATTGCGGCCAGCACCCGCGAGGGCGCGACCTTAGTGATCCTGATCAAAGAAATCGGTACGGACGCACTCTTCGCTCTCCATATTGTCGCCGAAGAGATGGCCAAACACGGCGCGGGACAATATCGCGAACGGGTACAAAAATATTATGAACTGTGTCGCGACAACGATTACGCCGTTGCCGTGGCGCAGAGCGACGTAAAAGGCGACCGCAGCCTGGGTCCCCAGGGGCAGGAACATCCAGATTATTATTTACGGATCGTGGACCGGCGTGACGACGGTATCGTCGTCCGCGGAGCGAAGATCCATACCTCAGTATCCACCAATACAGACGAAATTATTGTCCTGCCCACCCGCGCTATGCGCGAAGGTGATGAAGACTACGCAGTGGCATTTGCCGTGCCTGCTGCCACAAAAGGACTGAAGCTCTTAGCCAGCTCCTATGGTGGCTTCGAGAGAGACGCCTTCGAGTATCCGATTAGCGCCAAGCACAAAATGATGGAGACGCTGACGGTCTTCGACGATGTGTTTGTACCCTGGGACCGCGTTTTCTTGGCCGGCGAGGTGGCAGCCGCGGGTTTGATGGCCCTGACCTTCGTGAAATTCCACCGCTTCACTGCGGTCTCCTACAAACTGCCTTTGCTGGAACTTTTGGCTGGCGCATCCCAGGCCATTGCTGAGTACAACGGTATCGAGAAAGCCGGCCACATTCGTGAGAAACTGACTAAATTGGCCAGCTATCACGCCACTGTCCAAGGGTTGATTCTGGCCGCAGCCCACCAGCACTCAGTCGTGCCGCCGGGTATCGCGATGCCGAACACGCTGATGACCAATGTGGCCAAATATCAATTTGCGGCCAACTATCACCAGGCCGTGCAGATGGTACAGGATGTCAGCGGAGGGCTACTCGTCACTGGTCCGAGTGTCGAGGATTGGCGCAGTGAAGCGACCGGCCCGTATATCCAGAAATATCTGGGTGGAAAAAAGGGCACCTCAACCGAGCACCGGTTGCGGATGATGAATCTGATTTCTGATCTGACCGCATCTGATTATGGCGGCTATCAGGAAGTCTTAGCCGTCCATGCCGAAGGGTCGCTCGAAGCGGAAAAGATTCAGACCTACCGCGAGTATGATTTTGCTGCCGCAGCGGCATACGCCCGTGAGTTGGCGGGAATCAAAGAGGGATAATAAAAAGGGATTAGGATTGAGGGGCTGGGGGTTGGAGTCCACGAACCCCTAATCCCCACTCCCCAACACCCGTTCATATCGTTTTTTAAATTGTCCAAACAACTTCAGCTCCTCTGCCGTGTATGTTCGGTATGTCTGACTTGCATGCGGAAAATAGAACCGCAGCACCGGGCTTCCCTCACCATCATCAAGGCTTACAAAAACACTGACTGAGTTGTCGTGGCCTGGTGCCTCTGCAAAGCGGACGTGTGTCACCGTGTCCAGATCGGCGTGGATATGCCAGCTGCCGAATTCGATTGTTGCCCACGGATCGGCAAACTCGACTTTCTGGACTGCTTCATCAATAAAGAGTTCACTGACCACATTTTCTCGGCCAACAGTGCAGACCAGAGAAGGCGTGCGTACGAGGTCTTCAAGAAGCTGTTTAATCCCAGAGAGCATGGGGGTGAGCTACATCACTATTCTACCGTCACGGAGTGTTTCGGAACCGTGATTAAAATTGGTCGCGTCATCTGAGACTATTTTTTTGCCCCTACCTTGGGTTAGATTCACTGCGTCAGAAGAACTCTTCCTCCGTCCTTCTGTGACGCTATACCCCGACCCCTTATTGTCTGGGTCAATGTATGTCAACTTATCCTTCACGACCTTCATCTTGTAGAAAACATCGAACCTATGTCCGACTTGCTTGAGGTTCCCGTCCCTATCGTGTCCGTCCTTCCGTATTCCCTTCTTGATTTCTGACCCAACTGATTGACCACATTCACACTCCATATAGTCACCAAAGAGGGTAAAATGTTTTTTGTTGTTGTCTTGTAACTTTTGTCTTCTCTCCACCTCTTTCCTAACCCTTAGGAATGTGGAACGAGAAATTATTGGTGTTATCGAATAAGAGAATGTTTCCCCCAACTCTTTATCGTAGAAACTCCTCTCACCAATATATGACCTGTTCGCAAGAATCTTGTTGATAGTCCCAAGGTTCCATAAACCAGATTTAGTCCGTGGAGGGATGACACCGTTCCTGTCTAATCCACCTTTGATATCTATACTAGAAACACCGTCTAGGAATGCGTTGAACATCCAGATAACCCACTTACTCTGTTCCTCATCAATGGACAGTGTTCCATCTTCTGATTTGTATCCAAACAACACACTTCCACCATACCAACGGTCGTCTAGACCTTGACGAAGTAGGTGACGGTTCCCCTGGTTACTTTTGTGACTACGTTTCTCGTTTTCGTATCGTTGGAGTGTCGAGATGATGTCATATGACAATTTCTCTTCGAGACTATCGAAGTTTACTAGGTTTCCTAATTCTCCCTCGTAGAACTGAACTCCAAATTTATCGAGATAGTCCTTTTTGAACAGAGAACTGTCGGTTTCATCCCTAAAAAGACGACTTCTGTCATAAACCCATAGGTGTTTTACGAGTCCCCTTTCGATATCGTCTTTCAGTTCCTCTAGGACGGGTCGGAACCTGATTGAACTTCGCCCCCCCTCATCACGGAGTCTGAATTTCAGTTCTTTTGTCACTGCAATTTGAAGACCGGTACAGCCACCGGGCCATATCCTTCCCCACAGGCGTGTTTCTACACAGCTTTTTGCACTTTGGAAAGGGGGGCAGAACTATCAAGAAGCGATTAAGTGGTATCGCAAAGCGGCAGACCAGGGCGATGCCTTGGCGCAGTACAACCTGGGAAATATG
>CAUZQN010000061.1:0-9190 GCA_963581605.1 uncultured Binatia bacterium (SeqCode) | reverse complement strand
CAATCAAACGCACCCTGTTTCCGCCAATATTGAATACCGTCAATTTGCCCACTTGATCGGCAGAAGGAAAAACTCTTCGCAAATCAGCAAAAGAAGAGAAATTCCGTCGCTTTACCTCTCGATACCAACGCGCCAATGCGCTCTCCGTGTCGGGATGTTGCTCCGCAAACTCCTTCAAACGTTTCCGAGTGATAACGTGCATGCCCAATCAATCTAAGAAATTCGTTATGTCAAATTGGCCCCATTAAATTGACATAACTGGTCTAATTATGTCAGTTCATCTCGCTCTCAAAACTGACCAGGAAGAAGGTGTATCAAGGCGGCTTTCTGAATTGCCTTTGCTTCATACTCCGGAAACATAATAATGGCGGGGTGGACGCCAAACGCCTGGGCAAGCTGCTCAGCCCGTCGTTTTCCAACAGGCTAATGTTCGTCTCACTGATCTTAGACCGCTTTGCTAATTCCTTCTGGGTCCAACCCTTCAATTCACGAAGCATACGCAGGACCTCTCCTGTCGATAATGCAGCATGGGCCTCCGCAGCCACGAACTCATTTTTCGATCGAGATTTCATGTAGCCTCCTAATATTTGTGAGGGGTAATTTCGACAACAGACACAGTAACCGTACTTCGTGAGACTTTGTAAATAACTCGATATTGCAGACTGAGGCGAGAAGAGCGTTCGCCTATCCGTTTCCCTTTCAATCTCTCATCGTGAAAGCCTGGAAATTCTCGCAATTTCTCAGGACCATGTCGGAAAACGATACTTTTCCAGAGTTCATATTTCTTAACAGTAACAGAGGGTAATGCACGGCAAATTTTATTAATACTCCGATGTTCTTTGATCACCCACATCCTTAAACTTGATAACTTATTATTTTCAATAACTACGTGTTTCTCTCCGCACCGGGTTTTCTTGGACAACGGTTCGGAGTACACAAGAAAGCACCGTACGACATCAGTAAGGAGGGAACACATGGACATTGGCGTATTCTTTTTCACATCCGCAGAGTCGGCAGATCCGGCCATTATTGCAAAGAAGGCTGAAGACTTGGGCTTTGCCTCTATTTGGGTACCGGAGCATCCGGTTCTGCCGGTCCACACGACAGTCGGTTATCCAGCAGCACCTGATCAGCCGATTCCGCGCACAGTCGGTATTATCTCTGATCCGTTTATTGCCCTCGCTCGGGCATCGGCGACAACGACAAAAATAAAATTGGGAACAGGAATTTGTCTGGTACCGGAACGCAACCCGCTGTTGCTGGCCAAAGAGATTGCCACGCTGGATCATTATTCAGGCGGACGTTTTCTTTTTGGCATTGGTGCGGGTTGGCAAAAAGAAGAGTGCGAAATTATGGGTGGCGATTTTCCGCACCGCTGGACCCAAACGCGCGACTCGATCCTGGCCATGAAAGAGCTGTGGACCACTGATGAGTCCGAGTATCACGGGAAGTATTATAACTTTCCCGCGGTGAAGTGTTTTCCCAAACCGGCTCAAAAGCCGCACCCACCGGTGATTTTAGGCGGCTCAGCCAAGAATGTTTTTAAACGGACGGTTGAGTGGGGCGATGGCTGGATGCCGGTCAGTACTTCGCCGGATGAGATTCGACAAGGACGGGAGACCCTGAATGAATTAGCAACTCAAGCCGGGCGAGACCCCAAGTCAATCTCTGTTCTCGCTTTTGGTCAGCCAGGTCAGTTGCACAAGCGCGAGCATGTCCAGGCGCTGGAAGAAGCCGGCGCCGAGCACGCGATTGTTTGGCTGAACAAGTCTCAGGAAGCGGATGTCATTGCGGAGCTGGAGGGATTAGCCCAAGAGTTGTTGGGCTAGCCTGCGTTCACAGGAGGGGCCGAGCAGTGAAAAAAATCATACACCTGAGTGCCTTCCTAATTCACAGCCAGATTCCCTCGCCCTGCTAGGGCGAGGGTCGCTCAGAAGAAAGTTCATTTAGATTTCCCTCACCTTACTCCTCTCCCTTAAGGGGCGAGGAAACAGAGGGCGTCGGATGCTCAATCAGTCCGGCACAACCGCATACACGCGGTACGTCACTTCATTCGGCTTGAGCTTGCCCTCACCAACCGCCATCAGATTATTGAGCCAGGCATAGCGCTCGTCGCCGGTCTCAAACTGAATCTGTGAGATAAAATAATTATCGCCAAAATTTGTTTCTCCCCCGCCTTCGAGCGCTTTCCGGATGCCCTCGGTTGCTTCCATGCGGGCACGGTAGGTGACGTAAATTGAAGCACCATCATCGCTCTCAAAGACCGCGCGTACGTCAAGACGCAGGTTCCCGTCAGGTCCGACCAGCGCCCAGTCAGCGCCACTGGGTCGGACCTTGCCCTTCATGCGCGGGCCTTCGAAATGACCGCCAGTGAGATCGGCAACAATGCGCTCACCCAGCGGTCCTTTGCCAATGCTGATCGGGGTGATGAAATTGGCTGTATAGTCACACAGATATTCGAGTTTCATAGCGCCCTCCTTAAAGTGCAAAAAAGTGCAAAAGCGCCCCAATGGAGCGCCTCTACACAGTTACAGTTCAAAAAAATATGGAGCTACCACTTACAAGCCATACACCTGGGTCGCGTTCTCGCCGATGACCTTTTGGCGTGTTGAGTCTGACATAGGCTCAACCAACTCTGAGAGCTCCTTCATATAATTGTCCGGATGGTCGGGATGCGGGAAGTCTGAGGCCCAAAAGAATTTGTCTGCACCAACAAAGTCGACGACATGGCCGAAGGCTTTCTCGTCAGGGTCGCCGGAAATCCAGCAATTGCGATGAAAGTAATAGCTCGGTTTTTCTTTGAGTCGGACGGTGTCACCCAGCGGGCTGTTAAACACGGCATCCATTCGGTTGAGCAGATAGCCGGCCCAGCCGGCGCCGGATTCCAGCACCACGACTTTTATCTTGGGAAAACGATCGAACAAGCCGTACTGGAACATGGCCGTGAATGCCTGCAGCGGCCCCTGAGCACCATGTACATTAAAATGCCACAAAGCCCATTTCTGCATATCTTTGAAGCGTTGGTGAACGCGCTTGGCCGGTGGCTCGCCACTGGGGTGGATGCCGACCGGCACATCCAACTCTTGGGCTTTGGCCCAGAACGGATCGTAGTCTGGATGGGCGTGGGATTTATTGGTTGGCGTAAACGGGACGAAGAAAGCGCCTTTGGCCCCTGCCTTGACTGCCCGTTCCAACTCTTGGGCCGCGACATGCCCATCCCCCATCGAGATATGGGCAATCGGAATCAGCCGTCCGTTTGAATCAGAACAAAAATCAACCACCCAGCGGTTATACGCCTGGGCGTACGCCGCTTGCAGATCAAGGCCTTCGACCTCTTCTGTCTCCCATAACAGTCCCAGGCTCGGGTAGATAATAGCCTTGTCTAAGCCCTCTTGATCCATGCGTGCGAGCCGCTCTTTGGGATACATGGAGCCAAATGGGGCTTCGCCAACGTAGGTGCGGTCCGGGTGGGGGGCGGTTTCTGCCTGAGATTTTTTCCCCATCGCGCCGAACTGGGCCAACTGCCCCGGCTGTGAATATTTAGATGGCAGTCCGTTGAGTTCAAGGACTTCTAATCCATCCTCATTTATACGCAGGCGAATCGCCCGGTCTTTATATTTTGGATCGATATACTTTTCCCACAGATCAGGCGGCTCAAGGATGTGGCCGTCCGCATCAACCGCGCCGGGATAGGGAAACTTTCCGTTTGTGGCCATTATATTTACTCCCTCCGTTTATTTAGTGTTGTGAATCTGAAACGTACTCGTGTCACTTTTAACGCACAGAGTTTTACTCTACAAGACTTTTAAGTGGTTGGTTATCAATACGTAACCCAACCCGCCGCTACGCGGCACCCCTCCCAAAAGAGGATTTCCAAGTACTTGTAGCCTGGAACGAAGTGGAATACGGGGAAAGCGACTGGGGGTCACGTAAAACCGTCGCGAGCGCAGGGAGAATAAGGCGCGAGGCGGTGAGGAACCGGAGTGTACAAAAGGGTACATGAGGATTTCGAGCCGCCGAGGAACGCCGTTATCCTAAGCGCAGCAGGTTTTTTATCCACAGACCAAGGTGTAGACATTCTGACACCCCTCCGGCAGCGCATATTCGCCCCAGCTCGCTCCGCCGTCTTGCGTGGCAAACACTTGCCCTTCTCGTGTGCCGCAGTACACCAGCTGCGGATCGTGGCGGCTCAGCGCGACAGTCATCATCGTACTGTGTGCAGTGATACCATGATCAAACCGCTGCCAGGTTTTGCCCAGGTCTGAGCTGCGATATACGGAGCCGTTCAACGTAAGCGCCCCAGGACTCAGGGCAGCATACAGCGTGTTGGGGTCACTCGGAGCTACTTTGATATCGCGCGCATAAGCCAATGGAGAAGAACGCCAGATTTCCAGATCGGACCACGTCTGGCCCTGATCCGTGCTTTGGAACAGGCCCATACGCGTTGCCAAGAAGACCCTGCCTGGCTGCGCTACACTCAACACTAAGGCATGCGTGTCCATCATGCCTTCGGCATCTGTTTTACTTAGAATACGACTCTTGAGATAATCAGTTTCCGCAAATTGGAGCAGTTCTTTGGTACAGTCGTCCCACGTGTCTCCTCCGTCTAAGCTGCGAATGACCCCACCAACCTCTAGCCCAGCGTAAATGGCATCCGGATTATTGGGATCAGCGGCCAGACGGATGGTGCGACACGGGAAGCCCATCTCGACCATGCCTGCCGGCTCAGCAAAGGTCAGCCGCTTCCAGCTGTCGCCGCCGTTGTCGCTCCGATAGATAGCGGCAGGCGCAGTTCCACAATACAGGACCTGCGGATCCTCGGGGCGAAAGAGCAACGACCACACCACCATACCCGCATCTGGAAAATTCAGCTGCTGCCAGTGTTCGCCTCCATCTATACTGCGGTACGGCCCATGCTGCGTTCCGACGTACAGAGTCTGCGGATTGTCTGGGTGGATAAGGATAGCTCGGATCTCCGCCTGCTCAGGCAGACCACTACCGAGCAAGCGCCACTCAGATTCCCCAACAGCCTGGCGACACAAACCACTCAGAGGTGCTGCGTTTCCATTTGATTTGATTTGCGACGCACCAGCGTACACATATTGGGTAGACATACTGGTCCCTCCTTACATAGAGCTTGAGCCTAGTTATTTGGTCAGCGGCAAATATTCGACCCAATTCATATACAAGGCGATACTCACCCCAACTTGCCTGCTGCTCGGAGTCGTCGCCGTATAGGGGAGCCGGGTTCTGCTTGGGCAGCTAGGGGCTCAACCTCTTGAAGCCGTCGCTCTATCTCAGCATCGAGGTCAGCCTGGTGATCATAATAGTAGGAAAGCGCAGCATAAATCTGGGATAGGGAAAGGTGAGGATGCTGGAAATGGATCTCTTCAGCACTCGATCCGTAGGCAAGTTTGTCCAAGACGACCTCAATGACTTTCACATTCGTGTCATCAATCCAGGCAACACCTCTTCCATCAAGGCGTATATGTGCGGTATCTGCGGCAAGCACGATCTAGACCTCTTCTTTGTGTTCTAGCTTAACCCGTTTCAGATAAAGCTTCCAGCAGCGCTTTCGCCGTTTGCAAGTCAAGGAACGCTCCTTGCGCGTTCCTGCTTCCTTGCGGTATCAGGACACAAGAAAAGGAGGCCACTATGACACGCTTATCTCAGGTTCCCAAGGCGGAAGCACCGCCGGAAGTCTTAAAGCTGTACAAAGAATTTTTTGGTGACCGCGACCCCGTTGCTGAGCCAGGCACTGCTACCGGCACGCCGGGAGATTATTGGACGACCTTTGCCCTGGTGCCCGATTTGATGCAGATGGCGTATAACACGCTGGTTCCTCTGCTTCAGCCAGGGCGCAAACTTGATCCGCAGTTGCGCGAGTTGGTGATCTTACGAACGGCCATCGTCGGAGACTCAAAGTTTGAGTATTCCCAGCACTGCAAAGTCGCCCGTATGGTCGGCGTGCCTGAAGAGAAAATTTTGGCCATTAAAGGCTGGACAACCAGTGAGGTGTTTTCGCCCGTTGAACGCGCCGCCATGGCAGCAACGGATGAAATCTTAACCCTCAATCGGGTTGAGGATGCAACCTTTGCCGCACTGCAGCAACAGCTGTCTGATCCAGAGATCCTCGAAGTATTCGTGGTGAGCGGTTTGTGGCGCATGCATGGTCTGATTGTCCGGGCACTGCACCTGGAGTACGACAATGACACAACCGCCCGGCTGCAGGAGGTTCCGGCTCCGGACGAAAAAGAGGCATAAGGGGAGCAAGAAACTCCATGTTTATATCCAGCCTGGCCGTCCTCATTTTGATCATCATTTTATGGTCTCTGGGCTGGTATGCAAAACGCTGGGTTTCGACGGATGCCGATTATCTGCTTGCCGGCCGCCAGGTCAGCCTTATCCCTGGCATTGCCGGGATTTGCGGCATCGCTTTTGCCGGCAGTGTGACCAGCATTATCCCTGGCTTGACCATACAGTACGGCTTTTTTGGCTGGGTGTGGGGGATTAGTCTTCCTGCGGTCATTGGTTATTGGCTATATGGTCTATTGGCTTGCCCTTACATTCGCCGCTCTGGTGCGTATACCTTGCCAGAGTGGTTAGAGATGCGCTTTGATGCCCGTACCCGCCTGGTGGTGAGTGTGGCTACGCTGCTCGGCGTGACCGGCTTGGTGGCCATGAATATCATGGCTATGGCGCTGATTATGATCGGTTTTCTTGAGGCTCCGATGTGGCTGATGGTCACACTCGTCCTGGCGGGCCATTTGATCTTTCTGCTGCTCGGCGGATTATGGGCGTTGACTCTAACCGATGTCGTACAGGTCGTTTTGGGCTTCATCCTGTTGCCAGCTCTGGTCGGCTACTGTGTGTGGACCTTTGGGGGGTGGGACATGCTTCAGGCTCAGTTTGTTTCCTCTGCCCCGTTGACCCAGGGAACCGCCGGTACCTTTCCTTGGCTGCGGCTGAGCTATCCGAGCATTATCACCGTTTCGCTCGTCGTCGGCATGTTTATTCAGTGGGGCGGAAACTACTACTGGTTGCGAGCCGCAGCCGCCCGCACTGAGTTTGTCGCACGCTGGCAGTATCTGATTGGCGGGCTCTTGGTCGTCCTGGTCGTACACGGGGCCCTCGGGGTGCTTGGACTGTACGCGGGCAGTGTGTATCGAGACGCCTTTCTCGGCGGGGCCAACCCCATGAGTGCATATGGCATGTTGATGCGAGACTTCCCGCCTGGAGTCGCTCTGTTCGGATTAATCGCAGCCTTAGCTGCCACCATCTCAACCACAAGTAACGCCCACCTGGGCATTACCTCGACCGTGGTACGCGACCTCTACCAGCGTTTCCTACGCCCCGAGGCAACGAGTGAGCAGGTCTTACGCATAAGCCGGATCCTCACCGTGGTAACCGGAGGGGGCATTTGGCTGTTGAGTTTTTACCCGGGCGGTCCCTATTTGCTGCTTGCTATTAGCTGCGCCATGCTAGGCCCCGCTGCGTTAATCTTCTTGCTCGGGCACCGCTGGTCGCGTATGACCGGAGCTGGAGCGTTTTGGGGCGCGCTCCTGGGGATGATAGTCATGCTCGTCTATGAGGCCATGCAGCTGACTGGAATTACTGCCTGGTCAACCCATACGGTTATTATTGGAACGGCGGTCACCCTGCCGCTGATCGTAATAATCTCGTTAGTGACCCCACAGCAAGCCAGCCAACAAGACAGTCAATCAGCAGTCCGTCATATTAACGAGGATCACGAGCCTATTTTAGATCTACTCCACCACGGTTACACCCTGATGGTTGAGCTGACCGATTTTCTCAAAATGGATGCCGCCCGCGGCAACCGCTTAGTCGAAGAACTTGTCGGGGCCGGCTTGGTCCAGCGTCAGGCTGTCTCTGGTCCGGATTTTTTCACGCTGGGACTCACTCCCCAAGGAGAGCAACGGTTGGGGGACCATGTAGAAAGGGGAGAGTCTGCACCTCCTCCATCCCTAGTCCACACGATCGGGCTTCAAGTCCTCAGACAGATCGAAACAGGCCCACAGACTTTGCGTACGTTGGGAGTAGCAATCGATGCGCATGCCTCGACTCTCGGAGTGGTCGTAAGTCGCTTGGAACGACTCGGCCAGGTCCAGAGTCAAGGAATATGGGAGCGTCAGCTCTCCTTATCCGACAAGGGCCGCGAAGCCCTCCAGGCTGCGGTCCGGATCTAAATCGAAACACACCGGATTAGCCCTGAGATGTCGGGTTACGCTTCCGCTAACCCGACCTACGAGATAGGCGTCAAGCGAGGATGGTAGGGCTCTCGGCCGTCCCCGCCCTGACAGTTCTCTTGAGAACAGATAAACTTCGTCACTGACTACGATTGCTAAAGGACGCCTTATGCCGAGTACCAAGCCGCCCAGCGGCATGCGAGATTATTTACCTGAGACCGTGGCTCAGCGCCGCTACGTTATGGCCAAGATCGAGAGTGTTTTCCAACGCTACGGCTTTCTGCCGCTCGAAACTCCAGCCATCGAGAATCTTACGACCCTGTTAGGCAAGTATGGGGAGGAAGGTGATCAACTCCTGTTTCGACTCCTCCACCGGGGCGATAAACTCAGCCGTGCACTCGAAAAAGAGTCAACTGAAGCCGGGGACTTAGCCGAGCTTGGGCTGCGCTATGATTTGACGGTGCCATTGGCTCGCGTTGTCGCCCAGTATGGGAATAGTTTACCCCGTTTTTTTAAGCGCTATCAGATTCAGCCGGTCTGGCGGGCAGATCGCCCGGCTAAAGGCCGTTTCCGTGAGTTCTATCAGTGCGACGTGGATCTCACCGGCACGACTTCGCTGCTCGCGGAAGCGGAAGTGATGAACGCGGTCAGTGACGCCTTGCTGGATTTAGGCTTTACGAATTTTACGATCGCCCTCAATCACCGTGTCCTCCTGCGCAGCATGATTGAAGCTGCGGCCATTGATCCCAGCCTGGAAGGCTCGGCGCTCATGGCCATTGATAAGCTGGACAAAATCGGCGTTGACGGCGCTCAGGAAGAACTCATTCAACGCGGAATTGTTCAAGAGTCAGCCCAACGTTTGCTCGGTATGACCACGAGTACAACAGGAGCAGACAATGGCAGCATATTGGAATCTTTACGAGCTCAATTGTCTCAGCCCGAGGCGCAACAGGCGCTCAATGACCTCGAAACCCTGTTGGCAT
>CAUZQN010000060.1:0-9247 GCA_963581605.1 uncultured Binatia bacterium (SeqCode) | reverse complement strand
TGTAGCTGTAGCTTTTGCCTTAAGCATGCGGGCACTTATACCTCGCATCCCGAGGCGGAACTCAACGCAACCATTGTCAATGAGACTCTCGTGCCCAAGTATCGCTTTGGGCATGAAACTGCCGACTTCTATGTGTGTTCTCGCTGCGGCGTTGTAACATTTGTAGTGAGTCGGATCGATGGGCGTGATTACGCAGTCGTCAACGTTCATACCTTTGAAAACATCGACCCCGTGAATTTCACGTCTCGCACAACCAACTTTGACGGCGAAACAACAGAAAGCCGTCTCGACCGACGGAAACGGAACTGGACGCCGACGGTACGGATTACTTACTCTGGGCAAGAGTAGTTGACGCAAGCACCGCGCACGCTACTTTCAACAAGATAGTAATCGGTGCGACACGACACAGAGGAGGCTCCCATGTTGTTATATCTCGACAAGAAACGCGCTCCCAATCCGCGCAAGCTGCGCATCTATCTGGCAGAAAAAAAGCTGGATATCCCTATAAAAGAACTTGACCTCTATGCTGGGGAGCAAAAGACTCCGGAGTTCCTGGCGAAGAACCCGTTTGCCGGCGTCCCTATCTTAGAACTGGATGACGGCACGGTGCTGATAGAGACTCTGCCGATTATGGAGTATCTGGAAGAACTCTACCCCGATCCGCCACTGGTCGGCGCTGACCCCGTTAGCCGCGCCCTGGCCCGATCCTGGGAACGGCGGTGTGAGATCGGCGTCTACCTGACTGCGTCGCGCATGGTGCTGTCCAAAGGCGACGTATCCGACCAGGCACGCAAAGTCCTCATGCATCGTTTGCCTTTGGTCAACGCCGGCCTTGAAGGCAAAGAATGGTTGGCCGGGAATTTTTCGATTGCCGATATTATGCTGTTTATTGGCTTGGAAACCGCGCACCATGGCAAAACGTTTAGCCTTGATCCGGCCTGGACGAATCTGGTCCGTTGGTATGAGGCCATGAAGGCGCGGCCGAGTACGTCGGCGTGAGGAAGTAAGAGCCCCTCACCCGCGTCCATTACGTGGACGACGCCCGCTCCCACAAAGGGAGAGGGAACCTTGCTCCACTAAGGAGACAGAAACCTATCGCCTCCCTCGCCCATTCCTTCCAGCAGGCTACTCAGCCGCTGCGCCGCGAAGGGGTCAGAGGCTACGCCCTCTTCTTTGCGGCGCTCTATTTTGTTCAAGGCACAATTGATCTGTCGGCCGGCCTGGCCTACCTGCCCATTCAGTATCTGCTCAAAGAAGACCTCAGGCTGACTGCCGGACAGGCCGGCTTTGTATGGGCCATGATCGGATTGGGCTGGACGATTAAGCCCGTGTACGGACTGCTGTCCGATTTTCTCCCTTTTGGCGGCTCGCGGCGCAAAGGCTATCTGGTGCTGATGAGTGTGCTGGGCATGGGAAGTTGGTTCGCCCTTGCCGTTGTCCCTGCAGCGTATACGACTGTCCTCATTCTTCTCATGGCCTGCTCGTTTACCCTAGCCTTTGCGGATGTCACGACCGATGCGCTTATGATCGAAACCGGGCGTCCGCTTGGTCTCACTGGCAGTTTCCAGGCCATTCAGTGGGCGGCAATGGGCCTGGCGCTGACCCTGGCGCACCTTGGTGGAGGCTATCTGTCCGAATACGCCACACCACAAACAGCCTTTTTCATCTGTGGCTTTTTTCCACTCGCGACCTTGCTGGCAACCGTCTTCTTTGTTCGAGAAGCCACAGCTCCACATAGGCAAGAGCGCTGGCATGAGACCGCAGCCGCGCTCGGCACCGCAGCGCGATCAGGTCCGATGTGGATCGTCGCGGGCTTTCTCTTTGTGTGGAATTTCAGTCCGCTCTTCGGCGTCCCACTCTTGTACTATGAGCGGGATATCCTCCAGTTCTCGAAAATTTATATTGGCACTCTCGGTGCGCTCAGCAACGCGGCGGGCATGCTTGGTGCACTCATATTCTTTTTCTTCTTTCGTAATTCTCAGCTGCGCCGTTTACTCTCTGCCGCGGTTGCCCTGGGCGTTCTCTCAACTTTGAGTTTCCTCGGGCTTGTCGGCTCATGGTCGGCCGTTCTCATTTTTTTCTGTTACGGCCTGATTTCACAGATTACGCATCTGGCTATTCTAGATCTGGCCGCCCGTTCCTGTCCGGCACGAGTCGAAGGCACCGTGTTCGCATTATTGATGTCTGCCTTAAACGTAGGACGGAGTGGGTCCAATGCCCTGGGCGGCTGGCTGTATGACCAAACCGGTTTTGTCCCTCTAGTTCTGATCAGTGCGGCCTTCACCGCACTGTGTTGGCTGCTTATCCCCTTTCTTCGTTCGGAGTAGGGGCGACCGGCCGGCCGCCCAGGCGAGGTCACCGCACCCCTACGAGGCAGACGGCTGCGGCGCATCAAAAATCTCACGTTGAAAGGCATCTGCCGCCCGCAGCACTGTCGCGTCATCGCCTTTGCGGCCAATCAACATCATGCCTATGGGTAACCCATTCGACATACCACACGGGACATTCATGGCCGGATGTCCGGTTGCGTTAAACGGGCTGGTGTTGTTCACCATCTCAAACGCCCGCCGCACGTACTCTTCTCGACTCACATCGGCGGGTGGAATCTTGGTTGCCTTGAGCGGTAGCGTGGGCATGACTAAGAGGTCACACTCTTGCAAAGCGACGTCGTAGGCTGCAGACAAAGAACGGGATAAATTCTGGGCTTTGGCGTAGTAGCGTCCGTGGTAGCGCTCCTGCATATATTGACCGGCCAACATGGTGAGCTTGACCGTCTCTGATAAATCGTCTGGTCGAGTCAGCAGACCGCGGGCCATGGCATCCATCAAACTCGTGGTGTAGTGGCCTTTCCAGTTCGTGCCCATACCGTAGCCCTGCACCATCAGCATGGTTGCACCCTCTTGGAATATGGCAAAAAGAATATGCCGTCCGTCACGGTGCCACGGAATGGAAACGGTTTTGATTTGAGCGCCCAGCTTCTCGAACGCATGGGCGGATTGTTCGACACTCTCATCCACATCCGCCTCAGACAGACCCTCCCAACCAAAACCTTCTGGGACAATCCCGAGGCGCAGACCATCGATTTTTCCGGACAGGCGAAGTGTATACGCTTCGCCTTGCAAACCGGCCTGCTGACGCGGGTCGAGACCGTCCGGCCCGGCAATCACTTCTAGCAGCAAGGCCACGTCAGCCACTGTGCGTGCCATGGGTCCGGCATGGTCTATGGTGAGTTCTATGGGAGCGATTCCGGTGTAGGGAACCAATCCGTAGGTTGGTTTAATGCCATAAATCCCACACCAGCAGCTCGGCATCCGGATCGAGCCGCCTTGGTCTCCACCAATTGCCATATCGACCTTGCTCGCCGCAACAAGCGCCGCACTGCCACTTGAGGAGCCACCGGCCATACGGCTTTGATCATGTGGATTACGAACCGGGCCGGTATCGCTGGTGTGGCTACCGCCTGAGCTACAGAAATGCTCACACACCGCTTTTCCGAGAATGGTGCCGCCGGCATCCAGGATACGAGTGACAACGGTTGCATCGATCTCCGGGGTATAGCCCTCCAATACACTGCTACCGTTCATCATCGGCACCCCGGCCACACAGACGTTATCCTTAATCGCTAGCGTTTTTCCGGTGAGCGGCCCTGATAGCGCACCCGTGATTTCCGTTCGCCAATACCAGGCATTGAACGGATTGTCTTCCGGTTGCGGGCGAAAGCCAGGCGTGCGTGGATACTTCACCGGCAGTGTGGGTTCAGTCAATTCGTCAAGGCGCGCGTACGATTCGAGAGTGCCACGCATCAACCCTTGAAACGATTCAAGATCGCTTTCGTCCAGACTCAGTCCATATCCCTCAGCAATATCGGCGATCTCATCCAGGGTCGGTGATTGTAATGGCATATAGTCCCCCTTTTTTCTGGTATGGAAATCCGTTCACAGTCGGTCTTCCCAACCCTGTACCCTCTCGTGTCTAGCGCACTCTCGGTGGCCACGTCCAGACAGACAACAACCAGCTGTATGTCACCTGGCTGTATTTGGCTGCACTTGGATTCACCCGGATTCACCTTGCCAAGCAGGAGCAAACCAAGTAAGACGGTGCGCACCATAACACACAGGAGGCATGACATGGGACGACTCGATGGGAAAGTTGCGATCATTACCGGTGGCGCGGGCGGCATAGGCACCCAGGCAGGCAAGCTGTTCGTACAAGAAGGCGCAAAAGTTCTTCTGGTTGACCTGAACGAAGATGCCCTGAAGCAGGCGGCTCAGACTATCGGCGGTGACGCAGTCGGCTATTGCGCCGCCGATGTGACGCAACCCGATCAAACCCAGCAGTATGTTCAAGCGGCAATAGACCAGTTTGGCGGGGTCGACATCCTGCTTGCCAACGCCGGCATAGAAGGCGAGGTCAAGCCGATCACAGACTATTCGATCGACACGTTTGATAAAGTCATAGCCGTCAACGTCCGCGGAGTATGGCTCGGGTTGAAGTACGCGGCGCCGGAAATTGAAAAGCGCGGCGGCGGCGGCAGCATCGTTATTACTTCGTCGGTCGCCGGTGTACGCGGGACTGCGGGCATATCTGCGTATATCACCAGTAAACACGCCGTCATCGGCATGATGCGCACGGCGGCCTTGGAAATGGCATCGAAGGGCATTCGGGTTAATACCGTCAACCCGGCTCCTATTGAGACACGTATGATGCGCTCACTCGAAGCAGGCTTTCAACCCAACGATCCAGGCCAGGCAAAGGAAGGCTTCGCCGCCATGCTGCCGCTGCATCGTTATGGCTCTCCGGAAGAGGTGGCCGGCATGATGCTTTTCCTAGCCAGCGACGAGAGTCGCTACTGCACCGGGGGCGTGTATATGGTCGACGGCGGCATGAGCGCCTAGATCCGTTTTCATTGGTCTTTACCAAGCTTTCACCCTCACCCACGGTAGCTAGGCAGACGTGGGTGAGGGTTTTTTCTCTGAGTTTGAGATCTACACAATAATCTTCTTCTCTCGCAGCGCATCAATTTCCTGCGCAGACAAGCCAAGTTCCTTCAGAATCTCTGCATCGTGAGCACCCAGAGCCGGTGCACCGGTGCGGACGCGCGTCGGGGTGCGGGAAAACTTGGCCGCTGGGCCTACGATCGGTGCGGATGATCCATCCAACTGCGGCGTATCTTGGAGCATATCCCGCGCCAGGATATGCGGATCTTTTGCGGCTTGAGCAGGACTTCGGACGGGTGCGACGGACAGTCCTGCTTGCACTAGGAGCGTGACCACTTCATCCACAGTGTATGCCGCAATCCAATGTGCAACGAGTTCGTTGATCTCTTCTCTGCGCTGCAGCCGATTGGTCAGAACGACATAGTTCGCATCGTCCGCCAAGTCTGGCTGGCCCATGAGACGCGCAAGCGTCTGCCAGTGCGAGTCCAGCAAAATTCCAAGATAGAGATGTCCGTCCTTACAGGCAAAAACATCCGCAGGCACGGCAAAGAGGTATTCATTACCCCAGCGTTGCATGGGTACGCCCATCGCGCCTAGGGTCAGGATACCGTTTGATTGAAAAATCATCGAATCTAGTAAACACACATCAAGGTGTTGTCCTTCGCCTGTTTGTTGGCGATGATACACAGCAGCAAGTGTCGCCAGGGCACTATGCAGACCGGTGAGATCGTCGGCTAAGGCAGTCGCGGCTTTGACCGGCTTGCCATCCCTTTCTCCATTCAAGGACAGAAAACCGCTCGCAGCCTGGGCCAGAGGATCATAGCCCGGACGGTCGTGATCCGGTCCAAACTGTCCAAAGCCTGAGATGGAGACATAGATCACATCGGGCTTTACCCTCCGCACGCCCTCATAGCCTATCCCCCATGAAGCTAACGTTCCAGGCCGAAAATTCTCGACCACAATATCCACCTTTGCCGCCAATTTGAGAAACACGTCTTGGCCTTCAGCCGTTCGCAAATCGAGGCTCAGGCTACGTTTATTGCGGTTGACAATGGCGTGGGCACCAGAGACGGGAGGATTTGTATTGGGCAGGAAAGGCGGCAAGCGCCGACTGACTTCACCCCCAGGCAGCTCAACCTTGATCACATCAGCCCCAAAGTCAGCTAACAGACAGGCACACATCGGCCCGGCCCAGGTCGTTGTAGCCTCCAAGACCCGTAGCCCGGCTATCGGACCCGTCAGATCTGTTCGTGCTTCACGATAGAATTCGCTTTTGTCCATGAGACCCTCCTTCCGGCTCTGCCTGCATGCAGCGTCCAAAGCCTACGAAGTTCCGAGCCAGACGGCAACGGCTTGTGCGTACGCACCAGCTTGTATCGAATATCAACTGCGGTAGCATGCCGGTATGATGAAGGCGGACAAGCAACAGCCGGGGGCTAACCAGCTTGATCTGTTTGCGCCGGCAACCTCAACCGCCTCTCCGCAGCCTCAGAAAAAACGAAGACAACAGTTCGAGGTGAGACCGGCGCCCCTGCCCTCTGAACTGCAGCCGGTCGCCCAGTCTCTGCCGGAAACTATTCGACTCGGCACTTCATCCTGGTCTTTTCCCGGCTGGGAAGGTCTGATCTACGATCGCTCGGCCCCACAGACACAACTGTCGCGTGAGGGGCTGACGATCTACTCGCAGCACCCGCTGTTGCGGACTGTTGGCGTGGACCGGACGTATTATCGCCCGATGACAGCCGCGCAGTTTGCAACCTATGCCGAGCAAGTACCGGACACGCTTCGTTTTCTGGTCAAAGCGCACAAATACTGCACGCTGAATCGCTTTAGCGACCATCCTCGCTATGGGACGCGGCGGAGGCAACAAAACGGCCTTTTTCTTGATCCGCAGTATGCAACCCAAGAAGTTGTGGGCACGTTTATGGACGGGCTGCAAGACAAAGCCGGTTCCCTACTCTTTCAGTTCTCCCCCCAAGATTTCGCCCAACTTGGCGGACCGGAGTATTTTGTCGAACGGCTGCATCGATTTCTGGATGCGCTGCCCCGCGGCCCGTTGTATGCGGTTGAGTTACGGAACGCCGAAGTATTCACACCTGAGTATGTTGACGCGTTATCCGCCGCTGGTGCGTGTCATTGCCTGAACGGTCATCCCAGTATGCCGCCCATCAGAGACCAAGCAGCCTTGGCCCAGCCAGAGCCGGCTTTGGCAGTCGTGATCCGCCGGATGCAGGTGCGGCACCTCAGCTATCAAACTGCAAAAGAGAAATATGCACCGTTCAATCAGATTGTGGACGCAGATCTCACGTCACGAAACGCCATTGCTGAGTTGTGCCTCGACGCGACCGCCCGCCAGCATCCGGCTTACGTGATTGTCAATAACAAGGCCGAGGGGTCAGCTCCGCTGTCGATTTTCCATCTGGCCGAACAGATTGTAGCGAAGATAAATATGTAGGGGGGTAGCATTCTCGCGTGAAACCGTCGGCTCTTCCTGTGGCTGCTAGAGTGTGTTTTGAAACTCGCGGAACACGTCATTGCGAGCGTAGCGAAGCAATCTGAGCGGGACAAGAGATTGCTTCGTCGCCTCCAGCTCCTCGCAATGACACATCCTCCCCCTTTTCCAAATACCCTCTAGGGGAATGCTCCGCTCCTATTCCAATTCCGCTCACATTCTGAGTTCCTGCCCGCCACTCCACACCAGCCCGATGCCAAACAGGACCAACAGCCCACCACTGACTTGGAGTGCGATTCGATACCCACGTCCGTGCAAATGTGCGCGCCCACCGTGCACGAGTACGGCCAGCAGCACCTTGGCCCCCACCAGACATCCGTAAAAACCGAGCAGAAAAGCTACGATCGGCGCCCACCTGTTGTGCTGTGCGTTCATGGTCACCAAGGGTCCTCCAACCGTGAGCCAAAAGACATACGGGTGAGGATTCAGGAGATTGACCAGCAGACCTTTACGGAAACTCTTGAGAAGACTTCCCTGTTCTCGGTCTGCTGAGACACGTGGTCCGGCCGTTGTCTGCAGGGTCTGCCAACCCAGAAAACACACATACCCTCCACCCATAATACTGAGCAGCGGCAGTACCATAGGCGGCATCTGGGCCAAGAGCAGCAGGACAGCGCTTACGACAAGAACATCGGCAGCCGGAGGTGCGAAAGCCACCCAGGCCCCCGCCCGCCACCCACTCCGTAAGGTCTCATTGATGACCAGACTGGACAACGGACCGGGCGTAATACCGGCCCCGAGGCCTAAACTCATCGCAAAGAGCAGCGTCTGCCATACGGTCATAGCGTTTCTTGGCTTCCTTCCCTCACTCTCGTTTTTGCGCCATGATAGGGAACTCCGCGAGCGGGGAGGAGGCAGGTGTATGGCAGACAATCCAGGTTCGGATATTTCGCACAATCCACATGACCACCAGTATCAGCACGATTACCATCGACAACCTGATTTTCGGTTCTGTCCGAAGTGTGGCGGTGTCTTAAACCGCCAGCTGCTCAAAGCAAACGACCCCAAGCGACTGGTGTGCAAAAATTGCTCTTTCATCTTTTATGATGACCCGAAAGTGGCGGCGTGCACCATTCCTATTGTGGACGGTAAGATCCTCCTCCTCAAGCGCGGCATCGAGCCGGGTTATGGCAAATGGGTCTTCCCCGGAGGCTTCTTGGACCGTGGCGAGCGGGTGGAAGACGCCGCCATACGCGAGACGTGGGAAGAGGCCGGGCTAGAGGTCGCACTCACCCGGCTGCTTAACGTGTACTCGTACACAAACCAGCGGGTGGTCGTCATCGTGTATCTGGCCACAGTCCTAGACGGAACGCCGCAGGCGCTGGATGAAACCTTAGAAGCCAAGCTGTTTACTCGCACGGAAATTCCGTGGCAAGAACTCGCCTTTCCGAGTACGCGCGACGCGCTCTCTGAGTATATCTCGCTCTCTGCTGCCTCGCCCGAGTGAAGGCCGGTAAAGAACCCGACCTAACTATTTTTAGCCGAGCTTTTCTGGCGGGGTACCGCAAATTTTTTCAGGAGGAACTTTAAATGGCAGAGGAACAACTGTCGGCGGAGGAGGCACTGAAGAAAGCCACATGGGGCTATGTCGGAGGTGGCGTATTATGGCTCTCCCTCATTTTATCAGGCATCGCGCTTGAGAGATTAAGCCTGAGCGACGGATTCCTCACCGGACTTTTGCCTGGCGAAGTCCATGCCTTACGGGCAGACAATGCCGCACTCGACAAGCAGGTTCGAGAACTCAAGGACGCCAATCGACGCTTAGATGGGCTTATCGGACGCGAGGCGGCTACAGCCG
>CAUZQN010000059.1:0-9251 GCA_963581605.1 uncultured Binatia bacterium (SeqCode) | reverse complement strand
CGAAGTACCAATTGAGGCCAATGGTGGTGGACGATGCATTGTCCCTTGACGAAGACGGGCAGCCCTGCGCGGAAGAATTCAGGAACGCACACCAATACCTGCTGTTGAAACCACAAATTACTGAGTCACTGTCTCGTACCTATTTGCACTGACATCTCGCATAACTACTTCGTAGAAGTCACGTCCGGCCCGCGTAATCGCATGCTCCCTGCGCCCACCCTTACCTTTCGGTAGCTGACGCTCCAGCATACCAGCCATCCGCAGTTGGGTCAGGACATCGTACACAACACGACGCGGCGCAGGACACCCCGCTATCTGAAACTCGTCGCAGAGCAAAGCGGTATAGATCGGCTTGTGGCGCGCATGGCCTAACGTGAGCAATTGTAGCATCGCGCGACGCCGCCTCGCCTTCAGGCTGTGTTTATACATGCCTTTCCCTTCTTAGGTACGCGGCGACATATTGGGCGGTATACCCAGGTTGCGGCTTTTCTAAGATCTCCGGAATCGTCCCAGTAAAGACAATATTGCCACCCTCAGCACCACCGTCAGGTCCCAAGTCTATCACATAGTCGGCTTCCTTTATGACGTCAAGATTGTGCTCTACTACTACAACGGTATTCCCTTTCGTTACCAACCGGTCCAGCGCCTGTACAAGCATTTCCACATCAGATTTATGGAGGCCCGTTGTCGGCTCGTCCAATATGTACAAAATTCTGTTCTGCCGAGTTTTCGCAAGTTCTCGGGCTAATTTGATTCGCTGCGCTTCTCCACCGGAGAGCGTAACGCTTGGCTGACCAAGACGCATATAACCAAGCCCTATCGCATTAAGAAGCCCAAGCATGGTGCTAACGTTCGGGACATCCTTAAAGAACTCGCAAGCCGAGGTAACATCGAGTGAGAGTACATCCGCTATAGAGTGGTCACGATATCTCACGCCAAGGGTCTCTTCGTTATAACGCTTTCCTTGACACGCATCGCACTCCGTGAACACATCTGGGAGAAAACCCATCTCAATGCGAATACGGCCATGGCCTTCGCACGATTCACAGCGTCCTCCCTTCCTATTGAATGAGAAGCGGCCAGGGCCAAATCCTCGCAAGCGTGCTTCGGGGAGGAGAGAATAAACCGCCCGAACGTCGCTCCATAGCCCTACATACGTTGCCGGTGTAGAGCGCGACGTGCGGCCGATCGGGCTTTGGTCTACCACCACAACGCGCTCGATCAATGCCACATTGTCGATTCCATCATGACAGGGGAACGGAGCCTGAAGTCCTTTCTCTGCACGCACCCCCTGGTAGAGCACGTCATAGACCAATGTACTTTTTCCGGACCCCGAAACACCAGTAACACAAACAAGAGCCTCGGTTGGAATAGGTACTGATATGTTCCGCAGGTTATTGGCGCGGGCCCTGTGTATGTACAGACTTGCACCCAGGTCCACAGAATTATACGGGCGTTTGCGACCACGAGTCTCAGTTCTTAGGCTCCGCCCGGTTATCGACTGGTCGTTGAGGAGTAAGGCCTGAGGCGAACACACCGCAATGACTTCGCCACCCGCAGTCCCTGCTCCGGGTCCAAGGTCGACAACGGTATCGGCGCCGAGAATTGTATCTTCGTCATGTTCTACTACAATGACGGTATTTCCCAAATCTCTTAGTTGTCGAAACGCCGCTAACAGTCGTTGCGTGTCGCGCGGATGAAGCCCAATGGTTGGTTCGTCCAGGACGTAACACACACCGGCAAGATCCGCGCCCAGTTGTCCGGCTAGTCTGACTCTTTGTATCTCACCGCCAGACAGCGTGTCCGCTCTTCGGTCCAGGGAAAGATAGGGCAGCCCTACGTCTACAAGAAACCTGAGACTCTTTTTGATCTGGGCAATTAACGGATTCCCCACGAGCGCATCTCGACCAGACAATACCGTGCCCTTGTAACGCTCTATTGTCTCAGAAACCGGCCAAGCCATAACATCGGCGATCGAGTGTCCGTCGATCCGTACGAAACGCGCACGTCGATTTAGGCGGGACCCATTGCACGAAGGACAGGATCGCGCGTAGTCTCCGTCTAAGGTTCCACGCCCAGCGCAGTCCAAATCAGTCCCCCGAGCAGATGTTCGTGTCTTCCGAGAATAATATTTGACAGGTTGCGGTAAGTATCGTTAGGATTACCAGGGTCGTCTCGGATTTTTGGCGCCCTATTACTCTTATCTTGCTGACAAGTGACGGCGCGGCGCCCCTGAGTGTGACGCGTGGCATGGAGGTATGCGATGGCGGGCGAGGTGGAAGACAGCACGGTGGTTTTGTGGTGTAGACGAATCGGCGCCACTTGTAGATGTATCACACTCTGTGCTTCTCTAGCATGCGTCTCATATCTCGTACTCGTACTGATAGACTGGCCATGGCAGTATGTCACATGGACGCTAGCCGCAGCACTAGCAAGTAGAGCGATAGCGGGCGGCATCGGACGAGTCCGTATTGAGGCTGGGAACCGCCTTCAGATATAGGAACAAAGATTCATATTAAGTGTGTGTGAATTTCCAGCTAGAGTCCTCTAGCTGCTGGACGTATGACACCTCCGGCTTCTAAGTTTCTCTCTAGCAGGACTCCTGTAGCGGCTTCGGACTCATCGTCACGCGCGTAAGGGCCGAAACGCAATGCTCGGGCCGGTTCCACGTTGAACATCGCACCTATCGCTTGGGATTTCTGCCATAAGAAGCAGCGGGGACTATTAATCTTATTACGGTCCCACTCGCTGAGTTGCTTCATTTTGAGAACTAGGAAATCACCAGACGGCCGCGCCGCTCCATGTAGCACTATCTGCCGGACAGCTACGCTCCTTAGTCCTCCATGATGGCGCATGATGGGCAATGTACTGCGGTGCGAAGTTCCAGCCACCTTCTTTACGCGCGCTTGTTATCAATGGATCATGCCCGTCTGCTCGACTGGCACGGCAATACGGTGAGAAACAATGAAGGCGCCAAACTGGGATTTAGGTCAAGTGTAGTACCAATACACCGATACCTACTCGTAGCGGTGTTTGTCATCCACCGCTCTTCATTCCGAGGCCGCAGGGCACTTGCCCGTCCTGCGGCCTCGTCTCACATCGTGCATGCTGGACTGCAATCTGCAGGCGAAGCGTACGACACACCCTGCTGGAGACAGTTATTACGATCAATTTACGGAGCACCAGGTTTACTTTCGCTAAATTTTCGCCTAACGTCGTGTCAGAATGATGCAAGCGTTTCTCCAGATATCGTCCGATCTCGCCTCGAAGCTGTCCGAGGAAATTCGTCAGCAGCTCGGGATACTCCTAAAACCAGATCCACGATCGGAGGACTTCGGCCCTGTATTTTTCGTATTGGACCACGCCGTCACTATTGAAATTCATCCAGTATGGAATGGCGAGGATGCGGCATCTCATGCAACCAGTAGCGCCGTCATCAGAGTACGCAGCACGCAGCAACATGCCCGCCATCGGTCACTGGCATTTCGCCCGGACTTCGGTCAGTGGCCGATACAGAAGATTGTGTCTGCCGCGCGATCATTCCAAGACGAAAATAGGCGTTTTGCGTCGCTGGCGACAAAGACCCTGTCAGAACGGGAGCGCTTAAGAACAATAGGCAAGCAAGAGATTCCGCAGGTCCCTTCCGGTATGTACCTACTACGCTTAGCGAATGGCAGGTATCGTATTACTATTACTGAGCTCACTCTCCCCTTAGAGCCAACTCGCCAACTAGTACGTTTTGTCGAGGAGAACACTGGGACTAGGTGATGTTTCTATAATCATAACGCTGAGAGGTAACAAGGTCGTACCATGAAATGCGAGATATGCGGTGGCACCATTTCGGGGCATTCTGGTCTTATCCATAGTGAGTGGGGAACCGCACCAGTTCACCCCGGCTGTAAAGATCTCCCAGCCCCGCCTATTGGAGCGAGGCAAGATCTGGTAGAGCAAACTATTGTAGCGTTGAGTAAGCGTTTCGCTGTTCCCGCCGAAGACCTGCGTACGCACCTTGAGGAGCTAGCCGCGTCGGCAAGTCACCTGGGACACCAAGAAGAAGCGCTGTGGACGGCAAATTACCTGAAGAACTCGCGGGTAGCCAATTCCCATCTGCCTGGGGTTGAGCTATTGAAAGGAATCGAGGCGGTTATTCATCGACGTTCGCAATGAGCACCATGCTTCTGACGGTTGTCTACCTCCTCATAGTCGTCCTCGCGGCATACAATCCACAAAAAGACTTTTTGGTTCTTTTGTTGGTTGCCGGCACACTTTGGTTCAGCGCATCCGTCGTCATCATGACGGTCCGATATGTACGCACCTTGGGATTACGAAATAAACGCAACCGCAGTTAAGTATCACAAAGTGATAGTCTGACCACTTCGAGCGGAGCCACTATCGCAATCCAAATGAGGGGTGACTACGATGTGTAGAGCTATCAAGAACTTACGGGCGCCGGGCTCCCCATCCGACGAGGAGTTAGAGGACGCCGCCTCGCAATTTGTTCGTAAGATCACAGGTCTTCCAAAGACATCGCGTCGCCATTCGGACGTGATGTCGACGGCTGTCATCGATATAGCTCATACGATGCGAGTCCTGTTAGGGTCTGTGGGTGCGCCCACTGAAAACATCCGGCCAGCACCAGATGCCCAGATGACGGGCTGATCAGCGGGCGCATTCGTACAGGAAGTTTCATTCGCCGCCGCTTCTGCAATATTTCTCCCCAGGATAGGTCCCTTCGTCAAACAAGGTACGATGCAGCAGCCCAGGCAAACACGTCAGCTCCAACCGTCTCAATCCTTGCACTGGCGGAACGTCCATCGTCAACGGGTTGAGCGGGAAAAGACCCAAGCTGACAAACGGGAAGCCGAAGAGATCGGGCTAGAATTTGCAAAATTATGATGGACGCGAAGATACGGTTGCAATTCCAGAAAGCAATCCAAGAGCAACTGAGTAACAACGGCTCTGCTTCATGGAAGGAACCTTATGAAAACACAAAGTGGGCTGGAGAAGGGACCGGATAACAAGCAGCGCTGTTGGTGGTGTCTCGGCAGCGCTGACTACCTCACCTATCACGACAACGATTGGGGGTATCCGGTAGCAGATGATTTCAGACTCTTTGAGAACGGCTTGCAACCGCGGGCCGAGTGGCACTGTGCGGCCTTTGCCCGTCTTACTATAGACGGACTCCACGCGCAGCGTCTTGCGTTCCAGATCGACGTCCTCAGGCCGCAAGCTTACCAGTTCGCCTCTGCGTAAACCGGACAGCAGACCAGCGAGACACATACGTCGTAGTGCAGGCGGAGCGGACCAATAGCTAACGAAAAATTGTTGGGTCGGAACCATCTAGAGCGTAAAGATACTCACGATTCGCCGTGCGCGCCGCTACGAGTCTGGCCCGGCTGTGGCAATCACAAGACAAGACAACCGAGGCAAAAGACCTGCTCTCTCCTGTCTACAATTGGTTCACCGAAGGGTTTGATACGGCGGACCTCAAGGATGCGAAGACGTTGCTCGAAGAATTGGCATAATGGCACCGCGCGCCCTTCGTGACGCCCACCTAGAGAGGTGACCCGCTCGGCAGTCCGACCAGGGTGCGCCCATACGCCTCCATGCCCGACTCGAATTGCAGGGCGATATGTTGGCTCACCGCATGTAGGTCGCGCCAAATCCGCTGGATGGGATGGTGGAGGTACAGGGAGCGGCCGCCACTGAGCTCAAATAATCGGTCGACGACACGGGTGGACTGGCGCACCATGTAGCTGCGCCACGCATAATACCGAGCCCGGTCCTGGGCCGTCGGTATCTGTCCGCCATGTCCATAGTTGTCCATCAGCTCGTCCGCGCACCGCAACATCAAGCCTTCCAGCGCATCGAGCGTGGTGGTGGCTTCAGCCAAGGCGATCTGGGCACTGGCTGCGCCGGGAGGCGGCGTATCGCTCGTGCCATAGATGGGTGCGCGGGTCTGAATCCACTCCTGAAAGTGGGCAACAGCCGAGCGGGCAGACCCGACGGCCACCGGAACCAGGGCGAGACCCAGGGTGGGAATAAAAGGCAGATGATACAACGGGCCTGGGTGCATCTGTTGTCCAGGAGAGATGCCGGTCCGTTCCGCACGCTCTAACCAGTAGACCCGGTGGTGGGGCACCAACATATCTTCGACGACGATCGTATTGCTGTCTGTGCCCTTCATGCCGACGACGTGCCATTGGTCATTGAGGCGATAATCGGCCTTGGGGAGAAACAGCATAGCCCATTCAGGCGGCATGTCCGGCTCCGGCGCAATACGTGCCCCCACTGCGACCCAATCGCTACACCACAACCCGCTTAAAAAACTCCACTTTCCAGTGAGCTGGTATCCGCCCGAGACCTCATGGGCGCTGCCCGTGGGCGCGAACGAGTCGGCCATCAGCACGCCCGTATCTTTCCCCCAAATCTCTTCTTGCAATTCGGGTTCGACGTAGCTGATCCAGAAATTATGGATGCCCCAAATGCAATACACCCAGCCAGTTGAGGTGTCGCCCTTTGCGATCTCGCTCGCCACTTGGACGAACGTTCGCATGTCCCGTTCAAAGCCTCCCCAGTGGACGGGCTGGAGGATGCGGAGCAACCCGGAGTCCTTCAGAGCCTGCGTAAGGTCATCGGGCAGGCGGCGTTGCTGTTCGATAGCGTGCGTGCGTTCAGCCGCCAGCCGGGCGACCTCACGGGCGCGTTCAAGCAGGGCGTCCAGCGTCATATCGGCATGTTGATCTTCGTGCATACGGTCCCTCACTTTCGTCGCCGAAGCGTGCTCCGCACCATCGTTGCCCCTTTTCCTGGACTGCTCTGTAGCAGCGTAACCATGCGTCACGGGAAAGGGGCAGGGCACAGGGCCGACATAGCATTGCGCGAGAAGACGGGGAAGACGTTGTCTCAATCTTTTCCGAACGCTAGTCCTCCGCTCCAATCTTGCTTATAATCCCAGCGACAGGTGGGCGACTATGGACTTTGAGGAGATCCTAGACCAAGCGATAGCCATGCTACAACGGCGCGGGCGGCTGACCTATGGCGCCCTGAAGCGGCAGTTCCACTTAGATGACGACTATCTCGCCGATTTACAGGGCGAACTGATCGAAGGTCAACGCGTGGCTGTTGACGAAGGTGGGAAAGTCCTAGTGTGGGTCGGTGACGATGCCGGCCAAACGCCTTCCCCTCAACCCCCATAGACCTACACGCCCCAACACTTAGGCGAACGTATCCGTGCCGAACAGCAAGCCATGGAATCCCGTGGCGCAGCAGACGGCGAGCGGAAAACCATCACCGCCCTGTTTGCGGATCTCAAAGGCTCGACCGCATTGATTGAAGGCTTAGACCCCGAAGAGGCCCGCGCCATTATCGACCCGGCCTTGCAACTGATGATGGATGCGGTCCATCGCTATGACGGCTATGTGGCGCAAGCCTTGGGCGACGGCATCTTTGCCCTGTTCGGGGCACCGATTGCCAACGAGGATCATCCGCAGCGGGCGTTGTATGCTGCGCTACGGATGCCGGAGGAGATGCGTGGGTATTCCAGTAGGTCTCTTGCAGCCGATCAGATTCTATATTATGAGCTGGACCAGCCCGAAAACCTGTGCCGTCTTCCGTTTTCTAAGATTCGGGACTGCGTGGTGCAGCTACGTATGGGAAAGGAGAATCCGTGATGCCAACAAAAATCGAATTCGGGATGTTCGACTGGGTGGATCGCGGCCCGAAATCGGTAGCTCAACTGTACGAGTCGCGCCTCAAACTGATCGAATCGGCGGACAGGGCCGGTTTTTACGGCTATCATCTGGCGGAACACCATTCGACCTCGCTCAGTATGGCGCCCTCTCCATCGGTGTTCTTCGCGGCGCTCGCGCAGCGGACGAGGCATATCCGCTTCAGCCCCATGGCGTATTTGTTACCGATGTATCATCCGCTGCGCCTCATAGAGGAAGTCTGCATGCTGGACCACCTGTCGAACGGCCGCATGGAACTCGGCATCAGCCGCGGCGTGTCACCGTACGAAATCGCCACCTACAGTGTCGATCCCGAAGAGACCCGGGAGATCTTCACCGAAGTCCTCGAGATATTCCGTCGGGGGATGAGCGACGAGGTCCTGAATTACACGGGCAAGCATTTCGAATTTCGAGATGTGCCAATGACGATGAAACCGTTCCAGAAGCCGTATCCGCCGCTGTGGTATCCATCGTTCAGTGAATCCGGGGTCGAATTTGCGGCGCGTGAAGGAATGCACTTCATGAGCCTGGGCCCCCCGTCGCTTATCACGAAGCTCATAGCTCGCTATCGAGAAGTCGCCGCTGACATTGGTAATGGCGGGACCGACAAGATGAAACTGGGCGCCATGCGTCAAATCTATGTGGCGGAAACCGAAGACGAAGCGTTTGCGGTCGCGAAGCCGGCGTACGATGATTGGTACCGCTCCATCCTGGAGCTCTGGCATCAGAAGAATGATCATGCCTATGACGATTTTTTCGCGTGGGAACCCTGCCTCGCGGGAGAAACGATCCTGATCGGATCGGTTGACACGGTCCGCGATCAAATTCAGCGATTGATCACGGAGAGTGGGATCAATTATTTCGTCGGTTCGTTCGCCTGGGGCTCGTTGAGTCCGGAGGAAAGCCACAGATCCCTGGATCTTTTTACCTCGCGAATCGCGCCGGAAATACATTAGCCGACGCGCTCGTTGCCCACGTCTGAGAACTCCTGGCCCGACTGTGGCAGGGGCAGGGGAAGAAGGTTGAAGCGCGAGAGCTGCTAGCGCCGGTCTACAACTGGTTCACCGAAGGGTTTGATACGGCGGACTTGAAGGATGCCAAAGCCCTCATCGAAGAATTGGCGAGGGAACATTGATGGAGTTCTATGACGTTGTTGATCAAGTCACAGCCCTCCTCCAACAGAGTGGCCGAGTGATCTGCCGTGCCCGCAAGCGCCAGTTTCAATTAGACGAAGCGGTGCTTTCTATAGAGACCTGTGGTACCTGAAGTCATACCGTGATTACTGCCTATCACAGCAACCCTTCACAAGGGACCGATAAGTTGACAGTACCCGTAGCCGCGCTTGATGCAGATGGCTAGAATCTCTCACCGCCCGTTCGTCTTTCTGTTTGCCTAATAGCGCACGGGAGATTCTTTTGTATAGATGATAGGAGGTTGCGATGACAGGTGTGATTAAGAAGATTGTGAAGGACAAGGGGTTTGGCTTTATTACGTCCGATGATGGAGGGGATGACGTCTTTT
>CAUZQN010000058.1:0-9257 GCA_963581605.1 uncultured Binatia bacterium (SeqCode) | reverse complement strand
AGAGGTGAGAGCCAATCCGGGAAACCCCTGCACTATAAGGGTTCGACATTCCACCGCGTCATTACCAACTTCATGTGTCAGGGCGGCGATTTTACCAACGGCAATGGTACCGGAGGAGAATCCATCTACGGCGCTAAATTTGCTGATGAGAACTTTCAGCTCAAACATACCGAGCCCGGCATACTCAGCATGGCCAACGCTGGCCCCGGCACCAATGGCTCCCAATTTTTCCTCACTACCGCAGCAACCCCGTGGTTGGACGGCAAACATGTAGTATTTGGTAGCGTGGTCGACGGTCTGGACGTGGTGCGCGCGATGGAAGCCCAGGGCAGCCAAAGCGGACAGACCAAGCAGTCCATTGTTATTACGGATTGCGGTCAGCTTGATGAGTAGGGTGCTAGGTTAGCTAGATATGTCTCAACAATGCGGTCAAAGGTTTCCGGCTGCTCGGCGTAGGTCCAGTGGCCGGCCTGAGGAATAATCTCAAGCTGACAATTCGGCATGCGATCGTGCAAGTATTGCGCATACTTCACTGGCGTAAAATAATCCTCGTCGCCACATATCGCGATCGAAGGGACAGCAATGTTACCCACTCGGCTCATGAAGTCGAATGTATCATCGCTGACCCAGTCCTTATACGTCAAGCGTGGGTCGGTCTCGGCGGTCAAGGTGCTGATCGCGTCTACCACAGACTGGGACGTGCTTTTGGCAAAACCTAAGCGTGGATCAATAGGAAGGCCCTCTTCGCCCGCCGCAAGCTGGCGCGCATTCTCAAGGACATTCGGGTCCACCCGTAGCCGGGCTCCGGTATCAATGAGCATCATCCCAGCAAGACGCTCCGAGTAATAGACCGCCGAGGTAAGCGCGATCCCGCCGCCCAAAGAGTGCCCGGCAATAACAAACCGATCCCACCCTAAGTGATCGGCAAGCTGGATGGCATAATGGGTATAATCCGCTGCCCCCCGAAAACCATCGCCAGATGATAGTCCATGGCCGGGCAGGTCTATAGCGACAGGCGTGTGACGGTCGGCAATCGCCTGCATATGCCGTTGCCACACCCGGCCGTCACAGCCAGTTCCATGGACGTATAAGACGCGCTGCCCGTGTGAGGCGCTCAGATCTCCAGCGGTGTGATAATGAATCCGCAGGCCGTCAATATCAGCAAATCCCATCAGCCGTGCTCCTCACAGACTACGTACGACAATACTACGAAGGGACTCCCGTATCAGCCCTCAGCCCAGCAGCTTCAATACCCGCAACCGCACATTCTTCGTCTATATCGGAAGTGTCTCCCGATATTCCGACCGCGCCAATGATGGACTTGGATACGTCTTGAATCAACACTCCCCCCGGAACGGGAACCAGCCGGCCTTGCGCAACGACGGTCAGGGCTTGGACAAAATGCGGACGTTGGGCGGCAAGATTCCCCAGGACTCGGGAGGAGCGTCCCATACCCAAGGCTCCCCAGGCTTTTCCGATGGCAACGTCTGCCCGCATTAGACTTGTCTCGTCTTCGCGTTGAAACGATTGGAGTTGGCCGGTTTCATCCAGGACGGCAACCGCTAATGGGGACGTATGTATCTCACGGGCTTTTTGGAGTGCAGCCGCCACAATGGTATTCGCTGTTTTCAGATTCAGGCGTGCCATAAAACTCTCTTCCTACGGGCATCCGCTGCCGTCCTCGGGCTGGTCATGCTGGTCAGCCTGCAGTCGGAGCCAAAACAAAATCGTACTCAACCGTATAAAACGGGGCTGAGACATTGTCTTTGGCGGCGTCTGCTTCAGAGTCATGCCGTTCAAATTTGCACACGAGCGTATCCTTCACCCCAAAGACGGCATCGGAGTCGATATACGAATCCGTATCGTCAAAAAGATGCGTGGTTACCGGCTCAAACCCTTCAGCAGAGACAATGAAATGAATATGTGCTGGACGGTTCGGATGCCGACCGGTGAGTTTCAACATTTTACCTACCGGGCCATCAACGGGGATGGGATAACTGACCGGGCGGACGGTTTGGATGCGATAGCTCCCGTCCTCATCCGAGTGAAACTTGCCCCGCATGTTAAAATCAGGCTGATTTGGATCCTGAGTATCATAAAAGCCATTCGATGACGTCTGCCACACATCGAGCAGCGCACCTTTGATAGGCGTGCCGTCGAGGGCAGTCACCCGCCCGGACACAAAGCAGGCTGCGCCATCATCTTGGCGGGCGATATTCCCGCCGTCCTCCATCTCCGGCGCGCCAGGGGTATAGAACGGACCGAAGACCGTGGATTCAGTAGCCCCATTCGGCTTGCGATGATTGATGAGGTCCACCAGCATAGAAATGCCTAAGGTGTCAGACAGCAATATGTATTCTTGGCGTGTGTCCGTACACTTCCGGCCGGTCTCGGTTAGAAATTTTATGCCCTCAAACCACTCTTCTTGTGTGAGTTCGACCTCACGCACAAAAGCGTGCAGATGCGTGAGCAAACTCGATAATACCTGCTTGACACGCGGGTTATCAGTTGTGTCAAAGCGCCCCAGCACTGCAGTCGTGATTTCGCTTTCCGTCATATTGCGCATGGTTTTCTCTCCTTCTTCAGCATCCCCTCTCCTGCCAGCAGGTAAGGCAAAACTTGATCAGGGTTCTGATTCGATCATATGTGGAGGAGGAATAGGCGGCGTATCAAGCGCGTATTGATTCTCTTGCGCCCATGTTTCGGCAAACGCGATGAACTTCCAATAATCGATACTCTCCGCCGCAGAGAGATCCTTATCCAGCTTGTTCAGGAATTCCTCTTTTTGAAAAGATTTGCCTGTTACCGCCTGTATGGCTGCAATCACGCCCAGCCGGTCATAGAAGGTGCACGTTGGCCATTTGAGCAGATCGAAGATGGTATTGAGAGTATTTTTTCGCACGAGCGTTTCTGTCGCCGCACAGAGTGGCTGCGGCAGACCTTTGATTGCTGCTATGACCTCGTGCAGAGTCTCTTGAGCAACGGTATCAGGTAATTTCTTACCCAAAACAGATACCCCCGCAACGACGTGGACGAGGCGGTTAGTATGCTGTTTCTGCTGTTTTTCCCGCAAGGTCACAATCAGTCGCCGTGTCAACGCTTCAGTCTGCGCTGACGAGACGCGCGCAGAAAATCCGCGCAACCCTTCTACCATTTGAGCCAGCCAGAACGCCTCTGCATGCTTTTCTATTATACTGACGAGTCGCTCGGCCACCTGGTCAGCCTGCGCCTCTGAAACCTGTGAACCGAATCCGTGCAGACCACGCATAAGATAAGGCAGGCGATATAAATGGCCTTCCTTCTCCACCGTGGTCATAAGCCGGGCAGCGAGCTCCCCGGCTTTGGCTTTCGGCATAGGGCCAACGCGCAGCTGGAGTGAATCAACCAATGCCTTTAAACGAAGATCATTTTTTTCCTGCTCTATCCTGGTTACGAGACCGCTAGTAAACTCGTCAACCTGGGCCTGAGACAGTGTAGCGGCCACCCCACGCAACTCTCTGACCAGCCGAGCATATTTGTACGTGTCGTCTTCACCTTCCAATTTTGTCACCAACTGATCGGCAAGCTGGGCTGCTTCGGCTATGACTACTCGCTGCCCCATCTGCCGTAATCTGTCGGCAATCGGCCCTCGACGCGACGTACGCTTTTCATTCTTTAGGCTTCCGACCAACGCTTTGGCGCTTCTATCAACCACCGCCTGTGGCACGCGATTACCAAACAAGAGCAGCCCCCGCGCAAGCTGCTCGAGCCGTAATGCATCTGCTTCCCTTTCCATCTCTGCCACGAGCCGTTCAGCCAGCTCCTGCGTCTTGGTTCGAGAAGTACGCCTCGTCAGCCCGCCGGTCTCTATGACGAGCTGCAAGAGCCTCTGAGGGCCTTTTTCTCGCTCCATCCATGCCACAAACAGCTCGGCACTGCGGTCGATAAGAGACACAGGCATACGTCCGCTAAGTCCGCGTATAGCACGGAAGAGATGCATAAATCGGCTATATTCGGCTTCTCGCTCCATCCTCACAACGAGCCGTTCGGCTAGTGTACCAGCCATGCTTTGTGAGACGCGCCGCTCAAGCCCGGCTAAACCACCTATCAGACGAGCCAGCCGAAAGACGTTTTCCTCCATTTCGATACTAACGATGAGCCGTTCAGCCAACTCGTCAGCCTGGGCTTCTGAGACGCGTCCGCCAAGCGTCCGTATGCCGCTGACGACGCGCGAGCGCAGTTCGAATCCAGTCTCCGTCTCCATGATGGCTACCAGCCGTTCGGTCAGCTCGCCAGCTTTTGTTTCGGAGACACGCTTCGCCGGCCCAGAAAAGCTCTCGGCGAGCCGCGACCGAAGAGACACTCTCGGCGTATTTTCTATCTCTTGCACTAGGCGGTCGGCACTACGGTCGGCACCAGACGACGATACCTGCCTCCAGAGACTTGGCATCCCAGTGGCAAGCTGCATGAGCCTGCCCAGGTCTTGTTCGTCTTCCATGCGTACTACAAGTTGATGAGCAAGCTGTGTCAGCGTTTCCTCAGATGCCCCCCCAGAATTCTGAGGATTCTGATGATCCTGCAGATGCCCACTCAGTTCAAAACAGACGATGACCGCCACGGAAGACTTAGCTTTCTGACACGCGGCGTGTTGCAGGATATACTGGGCCAGTCTTGCTCCCCGTTGCAGGCTGAGTCCGGCAAGCGCGGTGGCTACAAATTTGCCATGGGTTGTGTTGCGATTTAACGTCTGCTCCGGACTGGCCAGCGCCTGGTCCAACACTGCTCGACGTAAAGAGGGCGATGCCGTACTCAACGTCCAGAGGACTCGCGCCCCTGTCTCAGACAGCACAGCGCTGGGTTGAAGATCCATTAATTGGTCAAGTAGAGCCCGAGCCCAGCTGTGCTCTGGCGATAGCTCGCTCGATATTTTTTGGCTCTCTTTTTGGTTCCTTCCATTGCCGTCGCCGCAGGCATATGCGACGAGCAGACTGAGCAACACCAGGAGAGTCCGAGCAGGCCACGTAAGATATTTCATACAAGGAAGCATCCGGACAGGAGAGATCTCGGGCGCACAGCTGCGCCCGAAAGAAGAACGCTTAAAATACGGCGATAGGGTTGACGGGCGAGGCCGTCCCTTTCATCAGAACCAGCGGGGCAACGGTCAACAGGAAAGTCCACCGTGAGCGTGAGGTACACGCCTCGCTCAGATCATCCAGCATGCAGTTGTCCAGCAGATGTATGCCCATGGCAACCAGCGTGCACGAGTGGATGGGCATGATGAGATTGTCATAGCCGCTGGGAATGACGTCGCTCACCCCGTCACAGCCAAGCACGGCAATTTTACGCTCGTGTATCCACGGGAGGCAGGCGGCTCCCAGCCCGGCAAGACCGTCCTGCAGGGCATTCCAGGTACCCTGCGCTTTTTGCCGGACGTGACGTCCGGTCCGAATAAAAAGTACGTCGCCTTCTCCGACCGTGAAGTTGCCAGCTTGTTCGGCGGCTTCGAGATCTGCCAACGAAATGGCCTCACCCGGTTCAAGATAGTCTCGATTCTTGAGTTTCGGGATATCGATCAACACACCACGCGACACAATGCCGTTTCTTACGGCGTCGATAGCACCGTTCAGCGCACCCTGGACCGTCACATCAGAGGACGGATAGCCGTTATACATCTTGTCGTTGTGAAAGACGTGGCACAGGGCATCAAGATGCGTGTTGGCCACGCCATGGGGTGCAATCGCAAAATAGTCCGCGCTATACGGCAACGGGACCAAGCTCTCTTCGCCCGGCGAGCCAGTTTTCATCATAAGGTGCATGACGGGCGTTGGATTATCCGGCCCAGGATGAGTCGCTAGTGGGAGAGACAGCGACACCGAGTGTCCGTCCTGTACTCCGGCTGCCGCCTGAGCGCGTTTCTCAGGCGTAATATAGTTGAGTGCGCCAAGCTGATCAGTCGCTCCCCATTTTCCCCAGTTGCTTAAGGTCGAAAAAAACTCTTCTACCTGGGCCTCAGTTAAGTCGTCATTGACCGCCATAGCGTCCTCCTTATTCTGTGCAAAGAATCATTCCCTCGCTCTCGCAATATGAACAATATGAAATGGATGAAATAGATGACCAAGCTGACATAAATGACATATAAGAAACTGTGAGGTCTACGCAAGTTCATGAGGGCGATGCAGGCGCTCCCTCGGTGAGTGTCCTTCCGTATCCTTCATTGACATTCCCACCCCTTTGGCTGGATAATCCACCCTGAGTTCTGTACCATTTCAACACAAGGAGGTTGCTGTGTCGAATGACATCGTCTTAAAAAATGGGCTGGTTGTGACGCCGAACGGGGTCATCCGGGGTGGTATTGCTATTGAGGGCGAGCAGATTGTCGGCGTGGGCGCGAGTTCAACTCTTGGTCAGGCCAAACGGGAAATCGACGTAGAGGGAAAAATTCTCTTCCCTGGCACATTTGATCCGCACGTTCATTTTGGGATTTCCGATCGATTTGGCGATGATGCCATGACCGAGGATTTCCTACGCGATACCAAAGACTGCCTGATCGGCGGCGTCACCACGATCGCGACAACGACCTTGATTGGCCAGGAGTCCATGCTGGATCTCTTTGACCAGGCCGTGCAATGCGGGACCGACCATTCGTGGTGTGACTTTAAGGTGACGTGTGTGGTGAACACCCTCGACCAGGTGGCAGAGATTCCAGCCGTCGCCAGGAAAGGCGGCGTTTCGTACAAATTCTTTACTGGCTATGCCGGTCCTCAGGCTGAAGCCTTTGGCATGAACGCTGAAGGGATTACTCCAGCCTTTTTTCATGCCGCGTGTGAGCAACTGGCGCACTGCGGACCGCCGACGTTTGCCAAGATTCATGCCGAAGACCCGCATGTGCGCGGCATCTTAATCGACCGCTTGCGCGAGATGGGCCGGGCCGATCAATTGACTGCCTGGGCCGAGTCGAGTCCGGAATGGGCCGAAAGTGTCCAGGTATATACGTATGGCATGATCGCCAATCAGCTGCGCGTTCCCATCTATCCGGTCCATATCAGTGCCGCCCATACGGTTGAAACCGTGAAGCAACTGCATGCCGAAGGCTTAAACATTATAGGTGAAACCGTAGCGTGTTTTTTGAACACGACCGCTCCGGAAATGGATGCCGCGGGCATGGGCGGCAAAGCCAAAATCCAGCCACCGATTCGTTTTGAGAAAGACAAAGAACGTCTCTGGCGGGGTATCCAAGAGGGCACGCTGTCTGTCGTCGGCACGGATAGTTTGACGTATTCTTCCTCGTTCAAGACCGACGGGGACTTCTGGGACTGTCGGGTGGGGATCAATCTGCAGGTTGCTGACACTTTACCACTGATGTTTCACGAAGGGATCAACAAAGGCCGCATTGATCTGGTTACGCTGGCCAAAGTGTTGTCTGAAAATGCAGCCAAGCTGTACGGCCTGTATCCTAGGAAAGGTGCACTAGCCTTGGGCTCGGACGCCGACATTGTCGTGCTCGATCCGGAAAAGGAAGCAATCCTCGGCGTTGACCGTATGCGCTCACGGGCGGATTACTCGCTATGGGAAGGCCGTCAGGTAAAGGGCATTCCGGTCAAGACCTTTCTGCGCGGCCAGTTGGTTATGGAGGATGGTGAGATTGTGGCCGAGCAGCCGAGCGGCCGATTTGTTGAGCAGGTGGTGAAACCCAGAGGGTTATAAACCCCAAGGGTTATAAATATTGACTGTAGGGGCGAAGCATTCGAGGCATGATGGAGAATGCTTCGCCCTGCCGTATAAGGAGTCTGTTATGCCCCCAAACGAAGACAAACACGCGATCTATGAGCGGGCCCAACTCGGACACACCCTTGGCTTTGGGAAAAAGCCGGCAGTCATTGTGGTCGATTTTCAGCTGGGTTTTACTGCGCCGGAACAGTCGCCCCTAGCCGGTAATCTCGATGCTGAGGTCAAGGCCACCAACGACCTTATTGCGGCTGCGCGCAAGAAGAACGTGCCCATTATTTTTACGGTGGTGGGCTATGACCCGCATCGGCAGGACGATGCGGGTTTATGGCCGGAAAAGGCGCCGTCCTTGCGCCTGCTCAAACTTGGCAGCGACTTGGTTGAACTGGACCCCAGACTCAAGCGAGAACCTGGAGACCTGGTCATTGTCAAGAAATATGCCTCCGGATTCTTTGGCACCTATCTGGCCTCAACCTTGACCATGCAGTCGGTCGATACCGCTATCGTCACAGGCTGTACGACCAGCGGCTGTGTGCGGGCAACCGTTATGGATGCGCTTGCCCACGGCTTTCGGCCGATCGTTCCACTCGAATGCGTAGGGGATCGGGCTCAAGAGCCACACGAAGCCAACCTATTTGATATCAGCTCAAAGTACGGGGATGTGCTGCCGCTCCAAGAGGTGTTGGAGTATTTGGAGAGTCTGTAAACGCGTTTCCGCTGTCTCCGATTCCGCCCATCCTTCTCAAAACGGGGCCTTCCTTTCACGCCAAGGCTGGGTTAGGCTATCACACTATTAAACCGTTCAAATCGTGTGAATCGTGCTGTTTAGAGGGAAAACAATGTGGGGGGCGAAACAGTTAATCCTTTTTTCTACTGCATTACTCATCGTTCTGCCGGGTTGTTCAAAGGAAGGTGGAGGAGCAGCAGGAGGAACCGGAGGACCTGTCGTTTTAATGTCAACGTCCAAGGGTGACATGAAGATCGAACTGTTCGAGAAAGAAGCCCCGGAGACGGTCAAGAACTTTCTGGCTTATGTGAACGACGAATTTTATGACGGCACGATCTTCCATCGCGTTATGCCCAGCTTCATGATCCAAGGCGGTGGTTTTACCGAAGCCATGCAGGAAAAACCCACCAAGCCGCCGGTTAAAAATGAGGCCACCAATGGTTTGACCAATGATAACGGCACCTTGGCCATGGCACGCACGGGTGCAATTCATTCCGCCACCTCGCAGTTCTTTATCAACGTCAAAGACAATGACGCTCTGAACCATACCACGCAAGCGTACGGCTACTGCGTCTTTGGCAGAGTGATTGAAGGCATGGACGTGGTGCGCGAGATTGAACAGGTGAAAACCCGCCGCAGGGGCATGCATTCCGACGTTCCACACGAGCCGATCATTATTCAGTCGGTGAAAGTGCTTTCTGAGGCCAACCATGAAACCAAAAGTGAGTCCTAAGTCCGCGTCTGTACAGACGGGAGGAGAAGGTATGCGTCCAAACAAGCGACTAGATAGACGACCGGGTTGGTCGGCTTTTGCCCTACTCTATCT
>CAUZQN010000057.1:0-9258 GCA_963581605.1 uncultured Binatia bacterium (SeqCode) | reverse complement strand
GCCATCTCAAATCCACCACCCAGGGCAAAACCATTCACAGCCGCGATGGTCGGTTTCCAGATGTCAGTGCGATCTGTCAAACCACCAAAACCACCCTTTACTCTCTTTTTTGGGAAACCGTGCTCTGCCGTGTATTTCAGATCGTTCCCGGCTGAAAACGCTTTCTCTCCAGCTCCAGTCAGCACAACGACCCATACATTGTCATCTGCGAGCGCATCATCCCAAATTTGGGATAGTTCTTCCGATGCCGGTGGATGAACTGCATTCATGCGTTCCGGACGATTCATGGTAATCGTGGCAACGTGGCCGTCCTTTTCATACCGTGCATATTCGTACGCCATACGTCCTCCCTTTCGTATCGTTTTTACTCATCGTTTTGTTTACTTTGCGCGGACAAGCGCAGGCAGAGGCGGTTGGATACTACCGTTCCAGCATGCTAAAAGCAAGAAAATGCCCGTTCAGTCCCTCCCTCTGACAGACCAGGTTGCCCTTATTACTGGAGCGGGTCGTGGCATAGGTAGAGCCATTGCCCTACGACTGGCGAAAGCCAGAGTCCGAACCGTTCTGGCCGCGCGGACCGAACAGGAAATACAAGCAACGGCAGAGATCATTCGGCAGGAGGGAGGAAAAACACTTGTCGTTCCTACGGATGTCACACGAGACGACCAAATGGGCAATCTGGTCGAGCAAACGCTCTCCTGCTACGGCCACGTCGATATTCTGGTCAATAATGCCGGCGGTGGTCCACCGCGCACGCCGATTATAAAATCGAGGATCACAGATTGGGAGCAGACGCTCAAGGTCAATTTGTGGGCTGCAATGTCGCTCACCAAGCTCATTTTACCGTTTATGATCGAACGTCAACACGGCACCATTATCACTTTGGGTTCCATTGCGAGTTTCACCGGACAAGCGGGCGAGGCTGCCTACGCCGCAAGTAAGTTTGGCTTGCGGGGCTTTACCCAGTCGCTATTCGAGGAAGTGCGGCGCTACGGCATCAAAGTGTCATTTCTGTGCCCCGGCTATGTGGATACGGCCCTCATTCCGCCGAACAAGCGTATCGACAGAGAGAAACTCTTGAGCCCTGACGATGTAGCCGAAGCCGCGTATAACATCGCCGTTTCCTCCCCACGCACCTGCCCTGCGGAGGTCATCCTGCAACCCCAATTTGATCCGTTTAGGTAATTGCGAACCTCCGCTCTAAAGCAAGGCTCTCTCAGCGGGAGACCAAAAGAATCGAGGGCTTGCCTCTAGAGCAACTTCCTAAGAACGCCTATCATTCCTCGTATGGATCTCAACGGTAAAGTGGCCTTAGTCACCGGTGGAGCGAAACGTCTCGGCAAAGCCATCGTCCACGCGTTAGCCCAACGCGGCTGTCAGCTCGTCGTCCACTACCACACCTCGCAAACTGAAGCACAGGCAACCGTCCAAGAACTCCGCACCGCTGGTCACGAAGCGATTGCGCTACAGGCCGATATCACTCAAGAATCAGAGGTCGAAAGTATGGTCGAGCAAGCCGTCGAACGCTTCGGACGGATCGACGTGCTCGTTAATAATGCCGCCATCTTCTACCGCACCCCAATCGACACGGTTACATTCGATGACTGGGAACAGATCATCAATGTCAATCTGACCGGCACCTTTCTGTGCGCCCATAAAATCGGCCTACGCATGAGAGCATCGGGCTGGGGCCATATCATCAATATGGCCGACGTTGCAGGACAGCGACCGTGGGCCGATTACATTCCCTATTCAGTCTCAAAAGCCTGCGTACTCACATTCAGCCAGGGCCTGGCCATGGAACTCGCGCCGGAAGTGATGGTCAACGCGGTCGTTCCAGGACCCGTTCTGTTCCAAGACGACACGCCTGAAGAAGTCCAGCAACGTGAGATTGAAAAGACCCTCCTCAAACGCGCTGGCACGCCGGAAGAGGTGGCAAAGCTTATTGTCTTTATCGCAGAGTCGGATTTTAGTACGGGCTCGGTATTCTCGGTGGATGGGGGACGGTCGTTAGCCTGATGGCGCCCTTGGCCTCATTGTGCTCAGTAGCCTGAGCGGATGAGAAGGTGATGAACTTGACAGAGGCAAGGCTGACCTTCAAGCTGCTGAGCAACATTCTTTCACATCTGTTTCATCCGTCTTCATACCTATTGCTTCATGTCTATTGATCCGGTACTTCCGCTGATCCTGCCAGCCTGGGAAGACATCTTCGGTAACACTCATCCAGTCGAAGTCGAAATCGGGCCGGGCAAAGGCTCCTTTCTTCTTACGGTGGCTCAGTGCACGCCGGAGCGGAATTTCTTTGGTGTAGAATTCTCCAGACGACGCGCCTATCGTATAGCCCAGCTCATCAAACGCGACCGACCGGGCAATGTGATAGCCATTGCCGCGGATATCAATTGCGTCTTAAAAACATTGATTCGATCTGAATCGGTCACAACCTTTCACCTGTATTTCCCAGATCCGTGGTGGAAGCGACGGCATCATCGGCGGCGGCTCTTTCGGGGTGATTTCCCTGCTGAGCTGACGCGAACGCTCGTCGCAGGGGGGAAGATCCTACTTGCTACCGACGTTCATGATTATTTTGCTGAGATTATTCGACAGCTTGCCGCTGTCCCTGTCCTGAAGCAATTTCTCTGGCAGAGGGATCAGACGAATGGCAACGGCAAGCTCATTTTGACCGACTTTGAGCGCCAGTTCAAAGACGAGGGAAAGCCAATTTACTACGCCGGATTTCACAAAAGCCTGTAGCGAGAGCCCGCGAACCAAGACCAAGCCCAGGACCCGAAAGCAGGCGGTAAAATGGGCGCGATTAGACCGCCAGCGTTTTGGCCTTTTCAACAATATGCCGGGCGCTGATGCCGAAGGTGTCCAGTAGTTCAGCCGATTTTCCAGAGCGCGGGACGCCGTTCACTGCAAGTTTATGAACCTTTACGCCGTGTGCTGCCACAGCGTTCAGAACCGCATCTCCCAAGCCACCGTCATAATAGTGATCTTCGACGACAAGCAGCGTGTTATTCGTCTGGGCGGCTGCGGCTAAGATGCCGGGGGCATCAATCGGTTTAACCGAGTAGGCATCAAGAAGACGAATGGCCACGCCTTCGCTTTTGAGCGTTTCATACGCTGCAAGCGCCTCGTGTACGGTGACCCCAGCGGCAACAACCGTGATAGCGTCATTGTCGCTGGACTGTAGCACTTTACTCCCGCCTATGGGGAATGCTTCGGTATTGGCGTACAGCACCGGAGTTGCCGGACGTGTCGTGCGCAGATACGTCGCCCCAGACAGATCCGGCATGGCAGCCACCAAACGCTCGGTAGAGACCGCATCGCTCGGGTAGAGGACGGTCGAATTGGGAACAGCGCGCATCATAGCCAAGTCTTCTAAACCCATCTGCGACGGGCCGTCCTCACCAATCGAGACACCACAGTGCGAGCCGACATATTTGATAGTGACTCCCGAAATTGCAGCCATCCGGATGTGGTCAAAAGCACGGGTCAGGAAAGCGGCAAAGGTGGAAACAAAAGGGATCTTTCCGCATGTGGCCAGCCCGACCGCCGCCCCAACCATATTCTGCTCGGCAATATAACTCTCGAAGAAGCGTTCCGGGTGCGCTTTCAGAAAGGTCTCGGCAAAGGTTGAGTTTTTGGTATCCCCGTCTAGGGCGACAACATTGGGATTGACGTCTCCCAACTTTGCCAGGGCTGTCCCATAGGCAACGCGCGTGGCTACTTTTTCCCCCAGCTCATAACTCGGCGCAGGGGAAATACCGGTGGCACAAGCCGGAGAAAATCCATGTGGCTGCGGCTGGGCCACGTGGGGAGCATGTGCATTTCCGTTCAGCCCCAACTCGCTCAGCGCCTTGTCCAGGTCATCTCCCTTGACCGGCTTTCCATGCCAGCCCAGCTTATCTTCAAGAAAAGACACCCCTTTTCCTTTGAAGGTCTTCGCAATAAGCATCGTCGGCTGATCTTTGGTCGCATGGGCCTGATCGAGTGCCGCCAACACCTCTTCTAAATTGTGGCCATCCACGATGACGGCATGCCAGCCAAACGCAGCGAAACGACGTTGATAGGTTTCCACGTCGAAGTTGTACATGGTCCGTTGGCTCTGCCCTATGCCGTTCACGTCAACCACGCCAATCAGGTTATCCAGCTGATAATAGGCCGCCATGGCCGCAGCTTCCCAGACGCCTCCTTCGGCGATTTCTCCATCACCCAACAGCACGTATACCCGGTAGTCGAGCTTATCGAGACGTTTGCCATTCAGCGCCATGCCGACACCGACCGACAATCCCTGACCAAGCGATCCCGTGGCGGCCCCGACCCACGGGATTCGAGGGGTAGGATGGCCTTCTAAATCGCTGGAGAATTTTCGTAGGGTGGTGAGCTGATCAACCGGGAGTGCCCCGGCTTCGGCGAGCGCTGCATACAAAACGGGCGCTGCATGGCCTTTGGACAGCACAAAACGATCGTTGGCCGGATTGCCCGGATTAGCAGGATCGAAGCGCATATCCGCAAAGAAAATGGCGGCCATGATGTCGGCGGCAGACAGACACGACGTAGGATGGCCGGAGCCCGCCGCCGCTGTTGAACGGAGCGAATGGGCGCGCAATTTATTCGCTGTGGCGCTTAAAACACTCAAGTCTACAGTCACAGTTACTTACTCCCCTGAGAGTTGAAAAAGGGGCACGGTTGGGCGTACCCCTGCCCTCCATCTCATGACCTTGCCATGACCTTGCCACTACCTGGTATTACAATTCGTTTGCTATCCGCGCACGCCACCCGCGAGCGGTGGGAAAATACTGAGTTCTAAACCATCCTCAAGAACGGTCTTCACCTCAACATAGGTATCACCCACAACCAGCATGTTTGCCTGTTCACGCGGGATTTTCAGGGCATCAACGGCATCTTGGACGGTTGCTCCGGACGGGAGCGAAAGCAAAATTCCGTCACTACTCCCCTCCGGTACATATTTCTTGAGCAAGGCAAAGAGCTTGACCGTTATCGTAATTGAATCTGCCATACCGGTCGTAGGTTAGCGCCGCATTAGCCGCTCATAGGCCACAGAACGCTTCGTAGTCTATCAATTCCGTGATCTTTGGATTTTCACTACACACCAAGCAGTTCGGATCCTTGCGTAGTTTTAACACCCGAATTTCCGAACTCAGCGTATCAAAGTGCATCATTCGCCCAACAAGGGGCTTTCCAGCTCCAAGAATCATCTTAATCACTTCAAGCGCTTGCATACAGCCGACGATTCCGGGTAACACGCCGAGCACGCCTGCTTCAGCGCAGCTCGGAGCTGCCCCTGGAGGCGGAGGCTCTGGAAACAAACAGCGATAACACGGTCCATCGTTCGGATCGACGACGGTCACCTGCCCCTCAAACTGAAAGATCGACCCGTCAACGAGGATCTTCTTGGTCATGACGCAGGCATCGTTGATTAAATACCGAGTAGGGAAGTTGTCACACCCGTTCACCACAATGTCAAAATCCTTGATGATGCGCATGACGTTTTCAGACGACAGACGCTCTTTAAACTTAACAACGTTGACATCTGGGTTGAGCGCATTCAGCGTCATCTGGGCCGATTCTACCTTAGGCATCCCCACCCGGTCGTTCGTGTGTAGGATCTGCCGTTGCAAATTACTCATATCGACGGTGTCATGATCGACAATGCCTATCGTACCCACGCCAGCGGCAGTCAGATACAATGCCACGGGCGAACCCAAGCCACCGGCTCCCACACACAGCACCCGGGCATCAAGCAGTTTAGCCTGCCCCTGCTCACCAACTTCGGGCAGCGTAAAGTGGCGTGCGTAACGCGTCATTTGCTCCTGCGTAAACTGTCGGTCTGCGACCCATTTATAGCCCGCATTCTTCCAAGCCGTGTATCCGCCCGACATAGAGGTCACATGTTCATAACCCATTTCTTTGAGCGTGCGGGCGGCGATGAGCGAACGTACCCCGCCGGCACAGTATGCGATAATCGGAGCACTTTTATCCGCTACCGTCTCCTCAATCCGCATTTCGAGAAATCCACGCGGGAGAGGCACTGCCCCTTCGAGGTGGCCTTCACGGTATTCTTCGCGCTCCCGCACGTCGAGCAGTATTGGTTTTGCGCCGTTTCCCATTTGGGCCTTGACGTCGTCAATCGTGACTTCCGGCACGATCTGTCGGGCGTCATCCATCAGTTCTTTATATGTTTTTGCCATACTCTGCCTCCGTACTTGCTGAGACTCGGTTATGCGCCGGGAACACCAATTTTCTTCGCAAGTTGTTGATCCGCGTCCTGGTAACTCTCGAGCATCTCAATCATTAAAGCATCGCGTCCACCCGTGGCGAGTGTACGCGAGCGACCCATTAAGACTTCTTTTGTTTCGACAAAATCTGCGCGTGCATAGCCCCAGATACGCGGGTGGACAGCCGTGTCCATCCGAATCGCATCACACGGACAGGCTTCCACGCACATGCCGCAGTAAATGCAACGCAGGGTATCGATCTCGTAACGGAGCGGAAATTTTTCAACCTCAGGATCTGGATGCTCTCCGGCTTCGATGTGAATGCAATTAGCCGGACAAGCGGTCGCGCACAGGAAGCATGCGGTACAGCGTACAGAGCCGTCTTCTTTAAGCGTCAAGCGGTGACTGCCCCGATAGACGTCAGGATAGTGTTTGCGCTCTTCCGGGTATTGGACCGTGTACGCGGCGCGTTTCTCTTTCGCATAACCTAGTGCGTGCAAAATATGCAGGGTCAAGTTTCGCCAAAAGTGTGAAGTTGTGACAATGAGACCACGTATGATCTCCGGGATGTACAACCGTTCCCACCACGTCATTTCTTCTTTACGCTGCATAATATCTCGTCAGCCTCCGTATACTAGCGTTTTCTTTGCTATTATACCGAACTTCACTATTATGAGGCGACTGCGCTTTGTCAAGGCAGTTTTTTAATGGAGACGGGCTTTTCCGCCCCCGCCGCTTTCAGGCCAGCGCGTTTCGGTCAGCTTGAACTCCAAGATATCCTTGAGACAGGCTGCCCGTTCGCCTAAAGTTGAAGCATTCAGTAAGCTTTGCTTTTCAATAGGCAGGAACTCGAGCTGAAAGGCAAAGAAGTTGATGAAGAGCGTGTCATCGACCCCCGGATCGGTCAGAAGCTTCTGGACAGCTTCCTTTTTTTGCAGATAGTCCTCAAGCAAACGACCGAGTTCTTCTCGCTGACCGGAGGCAAGGGGGTCTGTTTTCTCCGGCAACCATTCGACGTGGGCCTGACGATAACTTTTATCGTGTAATTCTTCTTGCACTCGATATTCACGCAGCCCCTGGAGCAGGATATTGAACCGTCCGTCCGGCAACGGCACGGTTTTGACCATCTTGCCTACACAACCAATCGGGAAAATAGGCGGATTTCCTTCGTACTGTTGCTCCTCCCCCCGTAACAAGACCATCCCCATCAAGGGCTGAGCAGTGCCGGCTATATCACGAACCATCTCGCGGTAGCGCGACTCAAAAATGTGTAAGGGGAGCTGCACCTGGGGAAAGAGCACCACGTTGGAAAGCGGAAATACAGGGATAACGTCGGGCAGTTCTGACACAATCGCCTCACTTTTTTAAAACGAGAAAGGCCCTCGCTGTGGCTATTCCCCTCTACGGAGAACCGCCACAGCGCATTAGGATATACTGAGTTCTTTCTGGAGCTGCACCACGGAAGGGCGTTGGCTTAAACGTGTGATCCAAGCTATCACACTCTTCAGCCGCGAGGGTAACTCCACGCCCACCTGCGGCAAGCTCAACAGCCGAGGAATAAAGGCGAGATCGGCTAACGAAAATTCCTCTACCAAATATTCTTGGCCGTTGAGCTGACGGTCAAGAAACTCGAGCACCCGGATTAAGTCGCCCTTATAGCGCTGCACGCGCTCTTGATCGATGAGGTCTTCCGACTTACGCAGTTCCGCATACAAGAGCCCACACTGCACGGTAAAGGAATTATCAGCGAAGTCTTCAAACATGCGCACCCGCGCCCGGTCTGCGGAAGGCTCAGGCCGCAGTGCAGGATGCGGATATTCATCGTCAAGATACTCGTTAATGAATGTCGAATCGTAAATGACTTCGTCATCATCAATGAGGACGGGAACTTTTCCATACGGGTTCAAACGCAGGAATTCCTGTGTTCGTTGTTCGTTTTTTGTTAAATCCACAAAGGTTTTATCATAGCCTAGGTCTTTTTCAGCCAGAACGAGGCGAACTTTTTGGCAGTATGGACTCAGGGGGAAGTCGTATAGTTTCATAGCGCTATTCTCCTATCTATTGCCATGGTAGTGTAGTGAAAAACTGACAGGCTGGCAAATAAAAAATGCTACCGCCGGTCAGTCTTACAATGGCAGCCGGTCATGCCCATTCCATTGTGGGGTACTTAGCCACTATGAGCCAACCCTCGTCTGCCGTTACGCAATTAGCGGGTATCAGGATCGGGGATCCTACGCCAACCCGCGTAATGGCTGTTCTGAATGCCAGCCCCGAGTCCTTCTATCAGGGCTCCATACACATCGACCCGAATCAGCTCGCAGAGACAGCTCAATCCATGGTAAGTGAGGGAGCAGATATCATCGATATTGGGGCTATGTCCACTGCCCCATACCTCAAAACGGACATTTCTGTTCACGAAGAAACACAGCGATTGGTCTGTGCCGTTGCGGAGGTTTTAGCGCAGGTTGCTGTCCCGATTTCTGTGGATACCAAACGCGCTCAGCCCGCCCAGGCTGCGTTAGCTGCCGGAGCCCGGATTATCAACGATGTCAGCGGCCTCAAACATGACCCCGATATGGCCGCTGTCATTGCCCAATCCGGAGTGGGCGTAGTCATCATGGCCAGCGAACCCGTCCCTCAGAGTGGACCGCCATTAGAGCGAATTCGTTATGCCCTCAGGGACAGCCTTGACATTGCTGAGCGCGCAGGAATTCCAAAAGACGCCATTGTCCTCGATCCCGGCATTGGATTTTTTCGTGAGCCAGGCATCCCATGGGATGAGTGGGACTGCGCGGTGTTGAGAGAGCTCTCCGACTTGCGCTCTCTGGGCTTTCCCCTTCTCGTTGGGGCGTCTCGCAAGTCGTTTATTGGCAAGATTCTTGATCAGCCGAGTACGTACGATCGGCTCATCGGTTCGGTTGCATGTGCTGCGGTTGCCGTATTCAACGGCGCACACATCATTCGCGCTCATGATGTAAAGGAAACAGTTGAGGCGGTTCGGATGGCCGAACGCTTA
>CAUZQN010000056.1:0-9274 GCA_963581605.1 uncultured Binatia bacterium (SeqCode) | reverse complement strand
TTTTTTTGATTTTCATGCTGTCCTCCTCTCTGACTTGGGGTCGCGTCTCTTTTCTCTCATATATCTGGAAAAGTTGCTCGGTACGCTCGCAACCAGTAGAATGCTCACATGTGGTGGATGGTGGTGGTGCGGTGGGTCTCGTTTCCGACAGTTCTGGTGCTGTACGGGTTGTTCTTATACTCAACGGTCTGTGGTCAGCTCGGACTCTTGCATCTCTTACGGCTGACCCAAGAGCAGCGTGAGTGGGAGACGCAAGTCAGGTCTCTGCTGCGTAACAATGCCGATCTTAAAGATAGGATTCAGCGTCTTCATACCGACGATGAGTTTCTTGAGAAAGTCGTGCGTGAGGGGTTGGGCTTTGTACGCCAAAACGAACTCGTGTATCGGTTCCGTGCTCCGGCAAAATCTTCATGAGCGCAAGAGGACAGGCTGGTTTGCAGTCGAGAACATCTCTGCGCCTTATTTGAGCCTCTTATTTGGAACGACGCAGCAGCTGCCGTGATCGTTTGGGACGCTGTCGCGCTGAAGCAGCTGTCGTAGGTATGGCGGATTTGAAAGATTCGGAAGATTTGACGGATTTGGCAGATTTGATGGGCTTGCTTGTCTCGTGTAGCCCGTGTTCCATTTCCTCTACAATGCGCCGTGCGGCCTGACATGGGTCTTTGGCATCACGAATGGGTTTGCCGACAACAATATAGTCGGCGCCCGCTCGCATAGCCTGGCTTGGTGTCATGACTCGCTTTTGGTCGTCGGTTGCGTCCCCTTGAGAACGGACGCCTGGAATGACTAAGGTCAGCTTCTTGCCACATGCACGCCGAAGAGTCGTGATCTCATGTGGCGAGGCGACAAGACCGCTGATTCCTGCCTGTTGCGCAAGTTTTGCTAAACGCACAACCTGGATAGCGACCGCGGCACCGACCCCCGTCTTTTTGAGGTCGTCCCGACTGAGGCTGGTGAGTACGGTGACGGCGAGCAAGGTCGGCTGTGTTAGGCGTTCTGCCCGACACACTTTGCGGACGGCGCTTTGCGCGTGCTGCATCATCTGTGCGCCGCCGGAAGCGTGCAGGGTCAGCATCTTTACTCCAAGACGAGCTGCTTCTGTCGCTGCCAGAGCGACCGTACGCGGAATGTCGTGGAACTTGAGGTCCAGAAAGACTGCGCCGCCCTTGGCCTGAATGCGCCGCACGACGTCTGGACCGGCATGTACGAAAAGCTGTTTGCCGACTTTAAAAAGACCCACTTCGTCCACCAGCAGATCGACATAGCGGTCAACTTCGGAGAGTGACGCGACATCAAGTGGGAAGATCAACCGACTCCGTGTTGCCTGGACGGTTTTGGCGGGTTCGCCAGCTTCGTTTCGTCGTGCAGGCTCGTTTTTCGTTTCTTTGCCGAGAGGCGGAATGGCCATACGCGTTTCCCTTATGTCTACGCTAGATCTACGCTATATCTCGGCTTTGGACAGCATTTTGTATGGCTTCGACCGCCTGCTCTACGGGAACTTCTGTCATGGTTCCGTCAGCGCGTTGCTTTAATTCCACAACACCACGGGCTAAGGATTTACCGCCGATAGTCACCCGCAAGGGTAGGCCTAAGAGATCCGCGTCTTTAAATTTCACCCCCGGCCGCTCCTCACGATCATCAAATAAGACGTCGGCGCCTGCACGCTGTAATTTCTCGTACACATCCTCGGCGGTCTTGCGCGTTGTCTCGTCATTCCAATTGAGTGGAACAATATGTACGTCTGCCGGGGCGAGCGGTTTCGGCCAGATGATGCCGGCGTCATCGTGGTTTTGTTCAATCGCTGCGGCGACTGTACGCGTAATGCCTATGCCGTAGCAGCCCATTTCCATCGGACGTTGTTCGCCCTTGGCATCCAAATAGGTGGCATTCATGGCTTGGCTATACTTGGTGCCCAGATAAAATGTCTGGCCGACTTCAATGCCGCGATGAGCGGTGAACGTGCCTTTCTGACAGCGCGGACAGGGGTCACCGGCCGTCGCCCTATGGAGATCCGCAAATTGAAGCGCGGGCAGGTCGCGCTCTTGGTCAAGGCCGGTCAAATGGACGTCTGGCTCGTTCGCGCCGCACACCAGGCCTTTTTCTCCGCGTAAGGCAAGGTCACTGATCACGGTCGCTTTGATATTGATCGGTCCGGCAAAGCCGGTCGGTGCGCCGGTTGCTTGTCGGACGGTTGCTTCGTCGGCCAGCACGACCCACTGACAGCCCAGCACGTTTTTGAGTTTGGCCTCGCTCAGCTCATGATCGCCACGGACCAAGGCGGCAACAACGATATCAGTATCCGTAACATACAGCAGGGTTTTGACAAAATGTTCCGGCGGCTCACCGAGAAAAGAAGAGACTGCCTCAATGGTCCGCTGGTCGGGCGTGTCCACTTTTGTGAGACTTGCGCTGTGCGTGGACAGCGGGCCAGGCGGTGGGGCCAGTGCGGCCTTTTCGACATTGGCCGCATAATCGCACGAGTCACAACTGACGATGGCGTCTTCACCGGAATCAGCCAGCACCTGGAATTCGTGTGACATACTCCCGCCTATGGGCCCAGTGTCCGCTTCAACCGGGCGATAGGTTAAACCACAGCGGTCAAAGATGCGGCCGTAGGCGTCGTACATGTTTCGGTATTCACGCTGGCAGTCTTCCAGGTCGGTATGGAAGGAGTACGCGTCCTTCATGATGAATTCTCGGCCACGCATGAGACCGAAGCGCGGCCGTACCTCGTCCCGAAATTTGGTCTGTATTTGATACAGATTGAGCGGCAGGTCGCGATAGGAGCGAATCTCACCCCGAACAATATCGGTCACCACTTCCTCGTGGGTCGGCCCAAAGCAGAAGTCACGCTTGTGCCGATCCTTGATACGCAGCAGCTCTCTCCCGTACAGGTCCCAGCGTCCGCTCTCTTGCCACAGCTCAGCTGGACACAGCGCAGGCATGAGGATCTCTTGGGCGCCGGCGCGGTTCATTTCCTCGCGCACGATGTTTTCGACTTTGCGAACAACGCGCAGCCCAAGCGGGAGAAAGTTGTAAATGCCGCGCGCGACCTGGCGCATCATACCAGCGCGCAGCAAGAGTTTATGGCTGATTACTTCAGCTTCCGCGGGATCTTCGCGTAATGTCGGGATGAATGTTTGGCGATATCGCACCCGGCCCCCCCATCCTAAAGATTTCGGGGACAATTAGTCAGCGCGAGGGCAGGGTGTCAAGCCGGGGCTGGGGGTAGGAATGAGGGATGAGAGGTAGTACTCGGCCTAAACCGCTTGTGGAAACCGTTCGCTTAAAACGTGCTGCGCCTGTGTCACTATCACGCCGCCTTCTTGAAAGCGCTTGGCGTGTTTGACTGCTCCGGCAATAGCTATGACTTTCATGCCGCGCGCATGCGCATCTTCAAGAATGAATGACGGGTCGCCCAGACCGGCCACATACACCGGGACCTTTTCGTCTAAAATCACTTCAATTTGTTTTTTGAAGAAGTCTTTTGACAGGGCAAAGCCACCGCGCGAAGGGTATTTCTTGGGATCAGGATTCGGAATATTGTGGCGTTCTTTAAACCGCTTGGCAAAATCAATATGCGCCTGTGGCAATTCGGCTCGCATTGCCGATTTTGACCCGCCCGAAGGAACCTTGGCCGGCAGCAATGTATCAACGCCAAACGGCTTGTCCGTCAGCTTACGCGTACGGGAAATCCATTCGGACAGTTCGTCCGGACTCAAAGCCGCCGCACCAAGGATGCCCAACCCGCCGGCGTTCGAGACCGTCGCAGCCAACTCCGGTGTCGATGCGCCACCCAGGCCTGCCAGCAGAATCGGGTATTTGATGCCTAAGATGTCGCACAGCGGCGTGTGTAAGACGTGTTCGGCCATAGTCTCTCCTTTTTGCGTCGGTCGGCACTATAGCAAATATCAGAGCCCGGATGGAACGGAGTAACGGAAATCCCGGATTCCGTTGGCACTCCATCCAGGTTACACAACCACAAAATGTAAAAACTCTTTTCCTCCAACCCCTTTCCTTTCCCCCGGCCAAAAACTATAATTTGCCCGCGATATTCCCTTTCTACAGGAGAACAGCGTGGATTTTGACTATTCCCCACAAGAAGAAGCCTTTCGGCAGGAACTGCGTTCGTGGCTCGAAGAGCATGCGCCGGACAGGTATGACCCGGACACCTTTGAGATTATCAATCAGGAAGAACGCTTTCAGATCAAACTCGACTGGCAGAAGAAGCTCCACAGTGCCGGCTGGGTCGGCATTCACTGGCCCGAAGAATACGGCGGGCGTGGTGCGACTATCATGCAGCAGAGTATCTATCAGCAAGAGATGGCCCGCGTGCGTGCACCTGGGCTGGCCAATACGCTCGGCATTTCGCTGGTCGGGCCGACTCTGATGCACTGGGGGACGGATGAGCAGAAAAAACGTTATGTGCCCAAGATCCTGAGCGCTGAAGAGCTGTGGTGTCAGGGCTATTCCGAGCCGGGTGCAGGCTCGGACTTAGCATCGCTCCAAACGCGCGCAGTCGATGATGGTGATGATTTTGTGGTCAACGGCCAAAAAGTGTGGACGAGCTTAGCCCACAAAGCGCATTACTGCATCCTGGTTGTTCGAACTGACCCTGATGCGCCCAAACACAAAGGCTTGTCCTATCTATTAGTGGACATGCATTCGCCCGGTGTGACTGTTCGGCCTTTGGTCCAGATCTCCGGCGATGCGGACTTCAACGAAGTCTTCTTTGAAGACGTACGGGTGCCCAAGGCCAATATGGTCGGTGAACGGAATCAGGGTTGGCAGGTAGCAATTACAACGCTTATGTTCGAGCGGGCGAATTTCGGCATGGTGTATAACTTGGAGCCCATGCTAGACAAGCTGAAGGCACTCGCCAAAGAGCTTGAGCTGAACGGTCAGACGGCCGCAGACGATCCGGACGTGCGCCAAAAGATTGCCCAGTTCCATGTGGAAACCCAGGCGCTTAAATACAACGGCTATCGTCAGCTCACGCAACAAGTGAGAGGCAATCCGCCAGGACCCGAAGGCTCGATCAGCAAGCTGGCTGGGAGCGAGCTGTATATCTGCATGGCCCATTTTGGGATGGAACTCCTGGGACCGTACAGCCAGTGCGCGCTGGGCGAGGAGCGCGGCATTGATAACGGTTTCTGGGCCCGACGCGCCCTCGGTTCGCGTTTATACACTATTGCTGGGGGGACCTCGGAGATTATGCGGAATATTGTCGGCGAGCGCGTGTTAGGGCTGCCTAAGGGATAAAGGGGGAAGCATGGATTTTGGTTTTAGCGAAGATCAAGAACTCTTACGAGACTCAGCGCGCAAATTCCTCGACGCTGAGTGTCCCACTACCTTCGTGCGTAAGATGATGGCAAATGACAGCGCGCATGCCACCGAACTCTGGAAGAAAGCGGCTGGTTTGGGCTGGATGGGGATTCTTATTCCTGAGGAATACGGCGGCATAGGCGGCAGCTTTCTTGACCTGGTGGTGGTGCTGGAAGAGATGGGTAAGTCGCTCATGCCGGGACCGTTTTTTGCGACGGTGCTGTTGGGAAGCACGGCGGTGATTGTCGGTGGCTCCGACGAACAGAAGTCTAGGCTGCTGCCCAAGGTCTGTGCGGGGGAATTGCTCATGACCCTGGCTCAAGCCGAAAAGAGCGGTCGGTACGATGCCGGTGGAATCAGCATGCAGGCAGCTGCCAAAGGTAGTGACTTTGTGCTGTCTGGAGAAAAGCTGTTCGTGCCGGATGCTCATGTAGCAGACCACATCGTCGTTGCTGCTCGGACGAGCGAATCAAGCTCAGAGAGTCCGCCCGAAGACGGTATTACGCTTTTTCTGGTTGATGCCAAATCGCCTGGGGTTGAAGTCACGCAACTCAAAACCGTTGATATGACCCGTCGCCAGTGCCATGTCGCCTTTCAAGACGTCGGCGTGGCCGGCTCGCACGTAATCGGTGAGGTTGGCAAAGGTTGGCCGATTCTCAAACGTGTACTGGACCTAGCCATGGCCGGATTGTGCACCGAGATGGTTGGCACCGGACAGCGGGCGTTAGATATGGCCGTGGAATATGCTAAAGAGCGCGTACAATTCGGCAAACCCATAGGCAGCTTTCAGGCCATTAAACACAAATGCGTAGATATGATGGTTCAGGTCGAAAATGCGCGCTCGCTGACCTATTACGCGGCATGGACAGTGGACGAAAACGTGGACGAGGCTAACCAAGCAGTGCCCATGGCCAAGGCGTATTGCAGTGATATGTGCAAAACCGTGACGAGTGAAGCCATTCAGGTGCATGGCGGCATAGGCTTTACCTGGGAACACGACATGCATTTATTTTATCGGCGTGGACTTGCCTCAGAAGCGGCGTTCGGCAGCGCACCAACGCATCGCGAAGTTGTGGCCCAGACGTTGGATTTGTAGGCTAGCGTCTGCCTGGAATCTGACCATGCTGTAGGCGACCATACGACTACTTTTTTCCTCGCCCCCATGTCAGTGATTCGCCCTCATCCTAACCTTCTCCCTCAAGGGAGAAGGGGCCTATGACCATATGACTCTCGCCCTTATCATCCACGGCGGCGCCGGCGCAGCCACACCGCCCGAGCTGCAAGTCGGCCGTCGGGCAGGCTTGTCTTCAGCCTTTGAAACTGGCTGGGAAATCCTTATTCAAGACGGCTCAGCGCTGGATGCCGTAGTCCAAGCAACAGTCGTGCTGGAAGACCATCCATTATTTAACGCTGGTCTTGGCTCGTGTTTGACACAAGATGGAACGGTCGAGGTTGATGCTGCACTGATGGATGGGACTACCTTTCAGGCGGGCGCAGTCGGGGCAGTTAAAAATGTGAAGAATGCCATCCTGCTGGCCCAAGCCGTCATGGAAACCGAACGACACGTCTTCCTCGTAGGTGAAGGCGCGCAGCGATTTGCACGGGATCAAAGATTTCCTGAAACCTCGTCAACAGACTTGGTCACACAACGCCAACGACAGCGCTGGCAAACGCAACGAACCAAAGGCGAACCAGGCACGGTTGGCACAGTCGCTCTAGATCGAACAGGCCGTTTGGCAGTCGCGACCTCAACCGGCGGCGTTTTCTATAAACAATCCGGTCGAGTCGGTGACTCGGCTATTATTGGGGCAGGAACCTATGCGGACAGCACGGTTGGTGCCTGTTCGGCAACGGGAGATGGAGAAGCCATTATTCGCGCAACGCTCGCCCGCAGCGTGGTTGAGCTGCTGCGGGGTGGAAAAGACCCGCTGCTGGCAGCCCAAAGTGCCCTGGATATACTCAAGAGGCAAACACCGGTGGAGGCTCGCCTCGGAGAGGCCGGGCTCCACGAGGTGGGCCTCATTGTGCTCGATCCCTTTGGGCGAACTGGCTTTGTCTACAATACCGAGGCGATGAGCGTAGCGTTTCGATCGGACGGACGGCTGGTGGTGCAGGTGTGATGTGAGGGCAATGCCTGCGCTGTCTGGGCAATGCATGAATTGCCCCTACATTTATTCTTCCTCCTCTGGAATTGTGGTGCGCACTAGGGATAAGATGCTCCGCCACAGAACAAAGGAGAAAGGGGAGACTGAATATGGCAAAAGTTGATGGCAACTCGTTAGTAGTCACATCGCTCAAAAGAGAAGGCGTTGATACGGTTTTTTACATCACCGGCGGACCGATGGTGGATGTCGCCGCCAAGTGCATTGAGATTGGCTTTAATTCGGTGGACGTGCGCCACGAGCAGGGGGCCTCTATGGCGGCCCACGCGTACAGCCGGGTGCTTGCCAGGCCAGGTGTGTGTTTTGCTGCCTCCGGCCCTGGGGTGACCAATTTGATTACCGGTGTGGGCAATGCCTATCTGGATGCTGTCCCCGTGGTCGCGCTGGGAGGCGCCAGCGCCATTTCGCAGGACGGCATGGGTGCATTCCAAGAGATGGATCAGGTGGCCATGTTTAAGCCCATCACCAAAATGTCTGAGCGGGTCAAAGATGTCCGTCGCATTCCGGAAATCATTAACAAAGCCTTTCGGGTCGCCACCAGCGGCCAGCCGGGTCCTGTCTACGTCGATCTGCCAGGTGACGTACTGTACAACATAGTTGACGAAAACGAGGTTGGGCGTTCCCAGCGACCGCATAAAGTTCCGCGTGTGTCAGGTGACCCCGGCTTCATCAAGGATGCCGTGGCTCTGCTCAAGGGGGCTGAGCGGCCGCTGGTGATCACGGGGACAGGTATCCTGTGGTCGGGTGCGATGCAAGAACTCAAAGAGTTCGTCGAAATGACCGGCATCCCGTTTTACACCACGCCCCAAGGTCGTGGCGTCATTCCTGAGGATCACGAGCTGAGCTTTCTCGGTGCGCGTAACCGGGCATGGAAAGCGGCTGACGTGGTACTGATAGTCGGCACCCGCCTGAATTTCATTCTGGGTTTCGGACAAGCCCCGCGCTTTGCTGAGAATGTCAAAATGATTCAGATCGATATCTCGGATGAAGAGATAGGCCGCAACCGTGCGGTGGACGTTGGTATTGTGGGTGACGCCAAAACGGTCCTGCGGCAACTCATGGACGAGGGTAGTGACTCTTTCCGTGGTCGGGCCGAATTGCCTTGGCTCGACACTCTGCGCGGCCACGACAAGCGCTCCCAAGAGAAAATGGAAGCCATCATGAATGCAGACACGTCACCTATGCATCCACTGCGTTTATGCAAAGAAGTCCGCGACTTCATGGATCGGGATGCCATTATCGTGGTGGATGGACATGAAATTCTGAACTTTGCGCGCCAATCAGTGCCGACCCATGCGCCCGGCCACCGGATCAACGCGGGACCCAACGGCTGTATGGGTGTTGCCGTCCCGTTCGGGTTGGGGGCGAAAGTGGCCAAACCGGACACGCAGGTCATCGTGCTCAGTGGCGACGGTTCGTTTGGCATGAACGGCATGGAAATCGACACCATGGTGCGCAAGAACATCCCGGCCATTATCGTGATTAGTAATAACGGTGGCTGGGCCGGCGCGGGTGTCATGACAGCCGGGCGTGATCTGGGTTTCAGCCGCTATGACGAGATGGCCAAGGTCTTTGGTGCCCACGGTGAGTTTGTTGAAAGACCGGAAGATATCCGGCCTGCGCTTGAGCGGGCAGCGGCATCCGGCAAGCCGGCCGTGGTCAATGTAGTGACTGATCCGACTGCGCGGTCGTCAACCCAGTCGTTTGCTGCCTATCGAGCGATTTAATCGGGCGATTACGTAGTCATCATATTTGCGAAAAACAATCCTGACTTCCCCTTTACCAAA
>CAUZQN010000055.1:0-9296 GCA_963581605.1 uncultured Binatia bacterium (SeqCode) | reverse complement strand
AGAAACGTCAGTCCGTTGCGATGTAAACGACTGAAGTTACGGAATCATGGGCGCAATACTTCCGTTCGTTGCTCGACGCTGAGCTTGAATCTACCGAAGGGCAGCCGGTCGGAAAGGGAGTTGATCTCCTTGATTCGCATCGGACCCGGCCAGGGGAGGCTCCCGCACCGTGGCAACCGAAGGAGAGGCGTTTCGGCGAGAAAGTTTCCCCAGGCACGTAGTCCGATCCTGGCCCGTTCATTGATTGTTGAAGCGAAGACCACCATTCCCGCTCTGCATCCTGCGGGTTGCAGAGCCCGTCCGCCATGCCCCATGAGGCGAGCACCCGATAGAGTACAGGGTAGGGGGTCTGGAGATTCTCAAGAGTGCGGATCAGGTCGAGTTGCTCGTCCGAGGCTCCGCTTTGCAAAAGCTCTTCAGAACCAATCTTGAAGAGCCCCCCTTTTCTCACATACCTGATCACTAGCGGTAGAGGCGGCATATGTCTTTTTCCCTCAGTACTGTAACGCGAACATCCAATGTTAACGTAAGTCCCACGGCCTCGTTTGCCAACAGTTTGCCAATGGAAAGTGAGAAATAGGAGTGTATGAGAAAGACGAGGGGATGTCTGAGCGATGAGAAAAGTGCTAGGTCTGCAAGGGAAACCGGGGAGTTATGCCTAACTGCCTGTGCGGGTTGCCTTTTCGTGTTGTGGTTGGCAACGACCTACGAATCTGTAGGTCGGAGGTTCGAATCCTCCCGGGCGCGTTTTTCTTCTCTTGTGGATCGAGCAAGCGGAAAAAATATGCGCGAGGCGTCGCAGCTTTCCCCTCTTCGCTGTTCGCGGCATGCTCTCTTCAGTACGGAGGCCGAATATGCAACCTCAAAGTGGACACTAGAAGAACGGGTAACCAGCTTGGAACGCGAGTTGCGCAAGGTAAAGACCGAGTTGCAGTCAGTGAAAAAGGCATCCCAGAAGCCCTGGTGGGGCCACGTCGCCGGCAGGTTTAAGAACGATCCGCTCTTTGACGAGACTATTAGAGCCGGCCAAAAGTATCGGCGCTCCCTTAAGCCCCGGACCCGATAATGTTCATCCTGGATACGGATCATCTCACCGTCATCCAGCTTCCGCTCTCCAAGCCAGACTGCAGCAAGTATCAGCTGGCGACATCCACACAACAATTATCAATGTCGAAGAGCAAATGCGGGGCTGGTTGGCCGTTATTAGCCGAGCAAACAGAATTCGCCAAGACGTTTTTACGTACCGGCAGTTGCATGCTCTGTTCTCTAAGCTCTTGAATTTATTGAGGGAGCGGTGCTTCTTGGCTGGCTCCCATTCTTTCCGTAAATTCCTGTGTCGATAAGACTTCGGCAAACATCGAAGCTTGGGTAATCAGGGTGGAACGATGTAATTCGCCGTGCTCCACCTTGCCCAATGTCGGATGCTCACCGTCCCGCGTGGCTGTAGCGTCGTTCAGAAATAGGACACGAAAGTCGCGCTGAAAACCTTCACGCGCAGTGGTGTCGCAACACATATGCGTCATATACCCTGAGATGACTAAGGTCTCGACGCCGTCGTTTCGCAGTATCTCTTCGAGGCCAGTTTTCGTAAAAGAGCCTGGGTAATTTTTGACGATGCGCTCGTCTTCGGAACGAGGTTTGAGACGCGGGTGGAGTTCAAATCCATTCGTCCCCCGAATGAAAATTCCACGCTCAGGATTGAGCACCTCGTGTTGGACATAGATGACCTTTGCGCCTGCTTGTTGGCTGGCATCAATCGTCTCTTCAATTTTATCGAGGGTGGCAGTGCCATCCGGAATGGGCCATTTACCGTCGAAGTATTCGTTCTGTACGTCAATCACTATGAGTGCCGTTTTCTTTGCATCAAGCGCCATCGGATTGCCTCCTTGTGTGTTTCCAACTGAGTTTGTGCTGTAACCCAAGAGGCGAGCACGAGTCAAGGTCTCAGTGACTCTTGACATGTGTCTAGGGTGGGATAGATGGAGGGCGAGCTATACCTTGGGAGGAAGACACATGATTTATGAAATACGAACCTATCTAACCATCAAGACTGTATCCACGTGAAATACTGTATTGCTCTTTGTCTTATACTGCCCCTCCTCTCGTGTGGTCCGCCGCCGTCTCCAGAGATCCTGCTTGGGGAAGGCATAGTCAAAAAAGTGGTTGTTCCGGACAGGAGGGTTGTCATCGTGCATGAAGATATTCCAGGCTTTATGGCTGCCATGACCATGAGTTTTGAGGTCAATAAACCGAGCTTGCTGCATAACCTCAATCCTGGGGACCGGGTACGATTTACGCTGGAGATGACCAAGCTCACACTCTACTTGGTCGCTGTGGAGAAAATCCCGGCACTGAAGAGCGTGACTTCACAAGCTGAATCAGAGACCAAGCAGGAGTAGTGAGCCGCAGCGGAAGTTCTTCCCTAGTTCTCCGAGAGGAAGCTCCCCCAGCCTGCCATTCCCGCCTTCCCCTGTCATTCCCAACTTGATTGGGAATCCAGTACCGCGCCGGGGGATGGATTCCTGCCTACGCAGGAATGACGGCAAGCGGAACCGGGGAGAAGTTTTTGCCAGGCTGCACTAGGCGCATGCAGGCCAGATAAGAACTCACTATCATTCAAACCCTTCGTCCCTTTTCGGCCAAAAATAGCGCCAGATTTTGGCTGGAGCGCTTAGCAGAGAAAAAGGCTCGGCCTCGTCTTCTTTTTGTAATTCCTGTTCGTATAATCGATCCTCATACATCTGTTCCCACGACGTGCCTGCATAATCGTCGTCTTCATCAGCATCGGTTTGTCGCGGTGATGACGTGCCCCATTGCCACGTACCAAGATTATCCCCAGCAGCGCCATAACCCGACGGTTGGGCCGCGACTGACGTGCTTAACAAGAGGCATATACAAATGCAGGTGACCTGTAGTATTCGCATTTTCCTGTGCCCTTTGTACCATAGTCAGGCGTGAGAGCCAATGTAAAATAGGCGCTCTAAGACGACGTGGGTGGCTGTGAGGTGAGCGCTACGCGCGACATGGCGAAAGAGCCGGTTTCATGCTACGAAGGCCGCGGCCCAAAGAGGGGACGGAGAAGGCCCGCTGTGGAGCCCCTCTGGAGCCTGGCCACTGGATTTCTCCTTGGCGTACAACAGACCTTTGCTGCTGACTATCTCGTGAGGGGTGTGAGTGTAGCGATGGGGCTCTGGATTATTTTTGAAGTCGGTTTTATGAACGGCCTATTTTTGACGTAACGAGTCCTCATGCTACTTGCTCCTGCTCCTGTATGGGCCGCCCTCCTTTCGGGTGTCATTCATATACTTGTCCTGGGGTGGATTACCACGCTGTCGGTGGCAATCCCCGGACCGCGACAGAAGCTCCTGAAAGTCGCCTTGATACAACCGGCGATACCCCTCCCAGTCGGAGAACCTCAAGGAAAGAGAGGGGAAGCTCCAGCCCACCCGGTGAAGAAACCGGCTCGTCCAGTTCCGCCATTACAACAATCACAGGTCAAAAAAACTCAGTCCAAGCCAAAACCAAAAAGAACAGCAAAATTATCTTTGCCCGCTCCGCCTGCCCAGCCTGTGGCCGAAAAGCCAAGACCCGCTGTTGCAGCGCTCCCGCTTGAGAAGATGGAGGCTGATCCCCAGGCAGAAGACGCTGGCAGCGGAAGTGTTGGAGACCGTGGATTCACCGATCTGAACGCGATTGCCCGCAGTGGACTTGAGGGTTCTATTGCAGGCAACGGAGTTCAGGCTGGAGACGGGCAGGGATCAGGTCGCGGGGGAGGCGGCGCGGCAGCCCAGCCGAATTATGATGTGAATCCAAAACCGCCCTATCCGAGAATTGCGCGTCGATTAGGAGCCCAAGGGGTGGTAACGCTGCGCGTCTTTGTGCTCAAGGATGGCAGTGTCGGGCAAGCGGCAGTCCTGCGTTCGTCTGGGTTTCGGATGCTTGATGACTCAGCTTTGCGGACCGTTCGGTCGGCCTGGCGCTTTTTCCCTGCGCGGCGGGATGGAATGGCAATTGAGAGTTGGGTTGAGATACCCATCAAGTTTGTGCTTGAAGTATCTTGAGTCGCCCCATGACGATTGCCTATTTTGATACGTTTTCCGGCATCAGCGGCGATATGGTCATAGGCGCGCTCCTTGATCTGGGGGTGCCGCTTGCGCTGCTGAAGACCGAATTCGCCAAGCTGCCTAATCTTTCCTTGGACGGCTATACGCTGAGCCAATCCGAACGTGTCCAGAGTGGCATACGTGCGGTCAAGTTCAACGTTGAGGTGACTGCTAAACAAGTTGAGCGCAGCTTTCATTCCATTGCCGACATGCTCGACCAGAGTACGCTGAGTCCGGCGGTGAAAGAGACCGCTCTGAAGATTTTCACTCGCTTGGCCGAGGCGGAAGCGCATGTACACAACGTTGCCGTGGAAGACGTACACTTTCATGAGGTTGGTGCGGTTGACTCTATTCTGGATATTGTTGGTGCGGCGATTGGTTTTGAAGCGCTCGGTATTCAAACGATCTATACCAGCCCTTTGCCGCTGGGCAGTGGTTTTGTGTCGTCTCGTCACGGGACGTTGCCGGTGCCAGGCCCGGCGACTGTAGAACTCTTGAAGGGCCTGCCGGTTCGTTTTGAGGACGGCCAGTCTGAGCTTGTGACGCCCACTGGCGCGGCTATTCTGTCTGCATTGGCAAAACCTGGACCACCACCGCTTTCGATAACAAAGATCGGCTATGGGGCAGGCGAGCGCACGCTTCCTGATCGGCCGAATTTGCTGCGCGTCTGTCTCGGTCAGGCTGTGCCTGAAATTCAACACGAACAACTGCTGGTTTTGGAAACCAATATCGATGATCTCAACCCGGAATGGTACGAGCACGTCATGGAGCAGCTTTTTGCCGCGGGCGCACGCGATGTGTTTCTGACGCCGATTCAAATGAAGAAAAACCGACCCGGCATATTGCTGTGGGTTTTGTGTAGTCCAAAAGACCAGGGACAACTCTCGACCATTATTTTTAATGAGACCTCGACGCTGGGCATACGGTCGTATCTCGTCGACCGTTTAGCCCTGCGCCGAGAACAGAAAGAAGTCCAGACCGAGTATGGTGCTGTCACAGTCAAGATAGCCTATCAGCCTAACGGGCAGATGAATATCGCCCCAGAATACGACGACTGTAAGAGGATCGCGTTAGAAAAAAATATTCCGCTCAAGCTGGTGTATGCGGCGGCAGTACGCGGGGTGCACGGTGTGAAGGATGCCTGAGGAAAAAGAGAGGGCCGGGGCGGAGTATGCTCCACCCCGAAAGAGGAAAAGTCTTACGAAACGAGATCAGCTAACACTTCGGCTGGGTGGGACCTGGTATTCACGGATGCATAGGCTTTTTGGATCTTGCCATCCTCATCTATGAGATAAGAGATCCGCTTCGCATAACCAGCGCCGGCATCATCGCATGCACCATACGCCAGGCCCAGGCTCCGGGTTGTGTCGCACAGGAGTAGGAAAGGAAAGTCGAATTTTTTGGCAAAATCGGCGTTTTCTTCAACTGTGTCAAAACTGACACCCAGAACTTCAACATTTTGTGATTTGAAATCTTCGATTTGGTCACGGAACCCGCGACCTTCTGTCGTTCAACCAGGCGTATCGGCCTTGGGGTAAAACCATAGGAGCGTTTTCTTGCCGCGCAGGTCCGCGAGGGACAGGTCGTTGCCCTGGTGAGTTTTGACCGTGAAGTCGGGTGCTGTGTCTCCGGATTGTAACATGTATTCTTGCTCCTTCCTTGTCAATTCTGACAGGGTCTGAAACGTCTGAAACGATCGTCGAGCCTACGATGCGCCTAACAGCGTTTGTTGATTGTATTCTATACTGGAGTGCTCCTTTAAGTAGCGGATGAACTCGCGGTTCGCTGCAGTCTTCTTACGCTGAAGCAGAGATTTGCGCAGATCGTCACGCTGTTTCTCAAATTCTTCGGAATCGGCGGGGATATGCTTTTTGAGCACTGCTACAAACACATCCCCCCCCCAGGCGTAACTTTTCGGCACGACCGGCTCTTCCGGAGTCAATCGAAACGCCGCCGTTTTGAGATCCGGAATATTACCGATTTTTGGAATATAGTTTCCTCGCCGTGCGAAGGGGCCGGTTTCTTCAACTGTGAGACCTTCGGCCTTGGCTAAGTTTTTAATATCCTTTGTTTTTTCGAGGTGAGCGTGGAGTTTCTGGGCCTTTTCCTCAGCTAATTGTTCGGCCTGCTCGCCGCGATAGCGCTTTTCTACTTCTTCTCGAACCTGCCCAAGTTCGGGAATATGGGACTCAACACGTTCCTGCAGAGACACAATATACCAACTTTCGTCAATGCGGACAGGTTCACTTATTCCTTGTAGCGCGAGATCCGAGGCTGTCTGGATGAGTTTCGGACGACTGCCGAGGCCGGGGATCGTTTCGTTTTTGGCGACGAGGGGAGTTTCGTCAATGCTCACCTCTATGGATGCTGCGAACTGACTCAGTGTCATGTCGTCTGCAATCTTGGCTCTGTCCTTGCGCGCCCGATTTTCTGCAACCTCACGGCTGCCCTGAGTTCTGAGTGTTTCAGTGACTTCCTCTGCAATTTCATCCAGAGGTTGCACCCGCTCGGGCTGTATTGCTTCGACCTTGATAATGTGGAACCCGTAGGTAGTCTCCACAAGATCGCTAATCTCTCCTGCGGCTAGACTAAAGGCCGCCTCTTCAAACGGCTTGACCATACGACCCTGGGCGAAGAGACCCAAATCTCCCCCATTCTCCGCAGTCGCGGTATCTTCGGAGTATTCTTCGGCCAAGGCGGCAAAATCCTCTCCGGACTTTGCGCGTTTCAGAACCGCTTCTGCGCCGGTTCGGATCCGACCTTTTTCTTCTTCTGAGACGTTGTCCGAAACCAGGAACAAAATGTGACGGGCCTGTACTTGTTGTTCTTCTGTAAATTGAGCCGCTTTGTTTGTATCGTAAAACTTCTGCAGATCTTGTTCTGATACGACCACCTCCGATTCGTACTCTTCGGCTGCATAGGTCACATAGGTAAAACGGATGCGCTCAGGCTCGCGGAATGACTCCTTGTTTGTGTCGTAAAAATCCTGCACTTGTTGTTCGTCTACCGTGACTTTATCGACTAAGTCGACTGAGGCGATTTTAATAAACGCCAGATCAATTTGTTCTTGTTCAAAGTGAAACAGCTCCTCTACCTCGTGGTCGGTGGCCCGGGCGGAGGCATCGATGAACTTCTGGAGCTTGGTCACCACAAGCCGATCACGCTGGCGCTCTTCGAACTCGTGTGGGGTCATCCGCAAATAGCGTAAAACACGCCGGTAACGGTCGGAGCTGAAAGAACCATAACCCTGAAAGGCCGGATACGCGGAAATGTCATCGCGCACCTCTTCGTCCGTAGCACGGAAGCCGATCCGGCGCGCCTCCTTGGCCAGCAGTTTGGCATCGATAAGCTGGTCGAGCGTTTGCTGTCGCAAATTCAGCTGCTGCACCAGCTCGGGGGTAAAGCGCTCTTTATATAACTCCTGGTAGTGCGACTGTACATTCCGATAGGCTTGCTGGAACTCCTTAAGCGAAATGGGATCTTCGTTCACGGTGGCTACCGTTTGTACTTGGGCGTTATCATCAAAGCTATCCACGCCCCAGAAAACGAATACCAGGACAATGATCGAAAAGAGGATTTTCGTCCAGACTGACTGGACCCTGCGACGCATAAAATCAAGCATAGATTTGAACCTCCTGCGTACTGATGGCATAGTTGATGTGTGAAGAAAAAGCAACAGCATTCCAAGGACTTGCCGTCATATTGGAATTTTGATAGAAACCTGTTTTGTTAGTATAGGCAGAGGGGTTGGGGGAAATAAAACATGGTTTTTAAATCGTTGTGGGGGAAGCTGTTTGTTGACCTCGCTATCGACCTTGGCACCGCAAACACTCTCATCTACATGAAAGGCCGGGGTATTGTATGCAATGAGTCTTCTGTCGTTGCCGTGCGAAAAGATAGACGCGGGGCGAAACGCATTCTCGCCGTTGGCATTGAGGCCAAACGGATGCTCGGGCGGACGCCAGGGAGTATTGTCGCCATTCGGCCGCTCAAGGATGGAGTGATCGCGGATTTTGAAACAACCGAAGCGATGCTGCGCTACTTTATTCGCAAGGTCCATAACCGTCACTCTTTGATTAAACCGCGTGTTGTTATTTGTGTTCCGAATGGGATCACCGAAGTAGAGAAACGTGCGGTTCGGGAATCGGTTGAGTCCGCCGGTGCCCGTGAGATCTATCTTATGGAAGAACCCATGGCGGCTGCGATCGGCGCGGGGATGCCGGTCACAGAACCCACCGGGAATATGATTGTTGATATTGGCGGTGGAACAACTGAAGTCGCCGTCATCTCTCTGGCCGGCGTTGTCTTCTCTCGTTCAGTCCGAGTGGGCGGCGACAAGATGGACGAGGCCATCAGTCAGTATATAAAACGGAAATACAATCTCTTGATTGGTGAACGAACAGCCGAGCTCATAAAAATTACGATAGGGTCAGCCTACCCGACTGAAGAAACCCAAACCATGGAAATCAAAGGGCGCGATCTCGTCTTCGGAGTGCCGAAAACAGTGGAACTCTCGGATGACGAGATTCGAGACTCCTTGCTCGAGCCGATTAATCAGATTGTTGAGGCGGTGCGGATTGCGCTGGAACGGACGCCGCCTGAACTGGCTTCCGACATTGTTGACAAGGGCATCGTGCTTGCCGGCGGAGGGGCCTTGCTGCGCAATCTTGATGTCCTGTTAAGCGATGAGACGGGTTTGCCGGTGGTGCAGGCGGATGATCCGCTGACGGCTGTGGTGATGGGGGCGGGGAAGGCCTTAGATGAAATTTCTCTCCTGAGAGAGGTTGCGATACAATAGGAAAGCTGCGATTTTTCGCACCACCCTGAGTGTGGATCATGCTCGAGGTTCTGCATAGATACCGAATACTCTTATCCTGTGGGTTCATTCTCTTCATCTCGTTATTATTAGCGACGGTAAACGCTCGCTTTCCCTATCGGATGGATCCAGTCGGCGTGCTTTTTCTTGAAGTGATGCAACCCATTCAGGGCGGCTTGACCGCGTTGATCCAAGGCTCGGTGCAGGTCTGGGATCAATATCGAGATCTGCTCTCTGTGCATCAAAGCAACGAAGTCCTGCGTGCGCGTCTGGCTGCTCTTGAGCGTAGGCACGAGCAGCTGATTGAGCTCGAACTGGCTAATCAGCGCCTGGAGCTCCTCTTAGGTCTGCGGGCGCAGGCGCCCGGTTCGCCTATT
>CAUZQN010000054.1:0-9453 GCA_963581605.1 uncultured Binatia bacterium (SeqCode) | reverse complement strand
GGTGGAAACCCTGGCCGTCCCGATTACGCTTAGCGAGATGAAGCAAGACAAAAAACTACAAGACATGGCCCTTATCAAACAAAGCCGCTTATCCGTTATGCCGGTCATGAAAAAAGAATTCGACCTAATTATCAAAAAAGGACGAGCCAAATAGAGGAGTCGCTGTCCAGTTTCGGCAAGCTTCGGCTGTGCGGCAGCAAACTGTTGCCAGGTGAGCACTAGACGCTGCCCTGTTCCTGAAAGAAAACCTCAGCACACCGGTTGATTTCTGACGGCGAGAGATCCTCGGTGTGTGTCGCAATGGTCCACACATGCTCGAAGGGATCTTTGAGAGTCCCGGAGCGGTCTCCATAGAACTGGTCTTTTACCGGCCGAAGCATTTGCGCGCCGGCAGCGGTGGCCTGGCTGAAGCAGGCGTCTGCGCCTTCGACATACAGCAAGATGCTCACCGCTGAACCGCCAAGCGATTGCGGACCACGAAATCCCTCATCGGGACTCTCATCAGCCAACACGATGGGTGAGTTGCCGATCTTGATCTCAGCATGTCCCACCGCTCCGCCTGGAGCGACCAAACGCATCAACTCCGTCGCGCCAAACGCGCGCTTGTAGAACTCAATAGCCTCGGCAGCTTTTTTGACGATCAGATACGGTGTTGCAGTGTGATAACCATCGGAAATTGGTTTTGCTGTCATACCGTGCTCCCACCTCAGCTTTACGCCTGCTCAGGCGCCTTCGGGAATTTCGGCACATCGGGATTCATATAGTCCCACGGCTGGGCGCTGGATGTATAGATATCCATGCTGGGCTGAAACAAACTTGGATTATCAAGGCTCCCAGCACGAATCCCCACGACATCAGGCATCATGCTTGGCCTCCCAAAAAGCGGAGAACCACACTGAGCGCAGAATCCTCGGCTTACGGAGTTGCCACTGTCACCGGTGACCTCATAATATTTTATATCACCGCTGACTTTGAGGGCTGATTTGGGAACAAAAAGCGTAGGTGCGTCACTGCCACCGCTTGCCCGTTGGCAATCACGACAGTGACACGTTCCAGCCATGAGCGGTCCCATTGACGACTCATACCGAATCGCACCTCACGCACATCCACCGGTAAAGGGATGAGCCATATATCTTCCTCCTCTTTGTATAGGAAATGGTATTGCACTGAGATCGCATGCTCCGCTGCTTCTCTTCGCCTCTTCTTATTGCCACCTATCGAACGGAGCGGGTGGCGAGAATATCGAGAAGACGCTAGAAGAAAGAACAATCGAACTCATTGCGAACTCATTGTTTGGAGACCTTTCTGATGTACTGTATTTAATTACAGTATTCAAGGAAAATGTCAAGCCTAGCACTCACCGCACGCCAAGAACGCCTTTTACGCGTCATCGAAGCCTCGATTGAGAAGAAGGGCTACGTGCCGACGCTGCAAGAAATGGCTCTAGCCATGAGCATTTCTTCGCTCCAAGGCGTCAAAGATCACCTGACCGCCTTAGAACGCAAGGGGTATATTCGTCGCTCGCCAGGACGCCGACGCGCCATTGAGATTTTGCAACGTGTGGCACACCCAGAGGGGAATATTCCGATCATTGGCCGTGTGGCAGCAGGCCGGCCGCTCCTGGCAATAGAGAACCAAGAAGGGATGCTTAATCTCAGCTCAGAGTTCTTAGGCGCGGGCACCCATTTTGCCCTGCGCGTCCAGGGCGACAGCATGATAGAAGCCGGCATTCAGGAAGGCGATTATGTCATTGTACGTAAAAAAGAGGCCGCCGACCCCGGAGCAATTGTAGTCGCTCTTTTGGGAGAGGAAGTGACCGTTAAGCGCCTGCGAAAAAAAGGCAAAGTCCTGCTCCTAGAAGCGGCGAATCCCGCCTATGCCCCGATTCCATTAACACAGCCTGCACCGTCACCACGCATTCTAGGGACCGTTGTCGGCCTGTACCGAGACTTTGAGAAAAAGCGCTAAGTAAGGTGTCTCATAAAAGGAGAAGAAATTTTTCTTTTAATTTCACCTTGATAGTGTCGATTATATATCCAACTACCGCTCCTCTTTAAGAATCAGCGTAGTGCCGATTGCGACCGGTACGGACAGACACCGCTGGAGGGGGCGTATCAGAGATATCGAACCGTTCGCAGTCCGTCAGAGAGAATAGGAGCCCCTCTATGCAACAACACAATCGCATTCTGGCAGTAGATGACAATCCAACTAATATCGCTATTCTGGAGGAGCTCCTCTCTGATAATTATGAATTAGCAACTGCGGCTTCAGGAGAAGAAGCGTTGGAGATTGCTGCTACGTTCAGGCCCGATTTGGTCCTGCTGGATATCATGATGCCAGGCATTGACGGGTATGAAACGTGTCAAAAGATGCGTGCAGATCCTATCCTACACGGGACAAAGATCGTCATGGTCTCAGCCAAAGCCATGACTTCTGAGCGGCTCAAGGGGTATGCGGCAGGAGCAGATGACTATGTGACCAAACCCTTCGATGCAGCCGAGTTACTCGCCAAAGTTCAGGTCTACCTACGGTTGAAGACCGTCGAAGAAGTAGATCGACTCAAGACCGATGTGCTTTCGCTCCTCAGCCATGAAACAAACACGCCCCTCCATGGCCTGCTGCTCTCCGCCGGGATGCTGTTAGAAGATGATGTCAGCCCTGAAGAGCAGAAGGACTGTGCGGAAGCGATTCGCCATAGTGTTATCCAGCTGCACTCTCTCTTTGAGAAAGTACTCAAACTCAGTGCGTTAAAGGCACAGACGGTTGAGTGGAAGCTCTCAGAGGGAAATCTGTGCGATGTGGTTCAAGAGGCTATTTGTGAACAGGCCCCGCTCGCCGAAAAGCGAGGGGTGCGTATAGAAGAGCACTTCTCAGATACGGACAACATCAGCTTTGACCACACCCAGCTGAGAGAGGTGGTCAAGATCCTGCTCGATAATGCGATTCAATTGAGCCCGGCCAATGGCGACATCCAGGTCGAGGTGAAACGAGAGGGTGAGAGCCTCGTCCTCTCTGTGACAGATCATGGGGAAGGAATTGGGCCTGATTCCCTGCCGCATATTTTTGAAGAATTTCACCCAGGAGACATCCGCCACCATTCTGGAGGACATGGCCTGAGCCTTGCCATCGCTCGGCATATACTCCAAGCCCACCACGGGACGATAGCCGTCACCAGTAAGCCAGGTGTCAGTACGACCTTCACTGTGTCTCTCCCGGTGACAACTGCAGGGGAGACTGCGGTGGGTGAGATGCACCAGCAGGAGGCCTAGACCGTCTCGCCCTTTTACGAGACACGGATTACGCTCGGGAGCCTCGTCTCGATTGTGAGAAAAGCCTATATATCCCCTCAGAGTAAAATCAGTACAATCCCAAGAACGATCAGGCTAACACCTGGAATTTGTCTCAACACCTCCTTTTCCTTCCAGATAAACAACGCAATACCAACCGAAAGAATCGCCTCTATTTGTCCTACCGCTTTGACGTAGGCAACCAACGTCAGAGAATACGCCCAGAACCAGCCGAGACTGCCGACAAATCCGGTAAAACCAATAAGAGCCATGCGCTGCCAGTGCTGCGGTACTTTGGCGAGCTCGGGCCTCTGCCGATACCACAGAAAGATAGTCAGTATGGCCACTTCTATCCAGGTCGTATGGAATAACGTGTAGGCGGCTGGCCCAAAGTAGCCCGTGGCCCACTCTGGGTTATCTGCCCGGAACTGAAATACGGCTTCCTTGAGCATAAAGCTGGCAATAACTAAGAGGAAGGCACACACCAACGCGAGGGCAGCGCCGGTATCAATGGAGAACGCCCGCCGCTAGGTCTGTCCTTGGGTTTTACGACCGAGATTCATGAACAGGATTCCCCCAGCGCAACACCACACGCCACTCCACCCAAGGAATGACGGCCATTCGGAAAAAAAGAGCGCGCCAATAATAGCGCTAAAAAGGACTTCCAGTTTGTGAAAGATAATTGACTGTGCAAAATTCGCGCGTTGGAAAGCCGCCACAAGAGCAATATTGCCTAGCAGTTGTGTCACGGCAGTCGCGCAACAGTAGCCGAGAAAGATCCAGGAGGTTTCAGGCACCCCTCTTCGATAGACCAGCAGGGAGACGACTAAGAGCACGGAAAAAGGCAGATTAAAGGTAAATCGCGACCAGCTATTGAGCGCTGGAGAAATCTTTCCAGCTAAGCTTTTGGCTAGGCTATTGCGTATCGTCTGTAGGCACCCGGCTGAAAGTGCAATTTCAATCCACATGTTTCCATACCTTGCGGAGAACAGTTTTCTTTCCCCGCGTCTTTAGGCCAGGATCTCTAATTCTCTTTTAGTGAAACCTGCCCGCAAGAGACCGGTTATGACCTGGTGTATTTGGAAAGACTGCTCTCTCGGCCTGCTTTTCAAGCCTTTCGCGGCTGGCTCCTAGACGAGAGTCACGCATTTCAGACCGAACCGTTTCGGGCCGAGCCATTTCGGGCCGAGCATTGAGCAAGCAGCCGGCATTCCCTATTTAAAACTTTTCCTGACCACGTACCCGACCGGAGTCAGGGAAGTCACGATCTGAACGTCACTTCGCAGTTCTCACACAATCGCCCCATAGGAAGCTATGCTGGGCTATTTGGTGCCCCCGCTTTGTGTGTGGTGGGGGAGAGTCTTCGTTTTTAGTGCTCGGGCTCTTGCACTGCTTTTGCGCTGCTTTTACACTGCTTTTGCATTGCTTTTGCACTGCTTTTGCATTGCTTTTGCATTGCTTTTGCACCTCTATGCAACCCGAGCCGAATTTTGTACCATCGACTCCTTGTGACCGTCATTCAAAACACGTTCGCTCTCCGACCGCTCTGTATTTGTTATCTCAGCATGATCTGGCTGTTCGTGTTTTCTCAGCCCTACGCCAACGCCGAAACAATAGGCGGCTATTGGGGCCAAATCTATACTGCTGAAACCGCACCCGCTGTCCATATATCCGTGCCCAAAGCCCCCCCCCAGCCGGCTTTCCCTAAGGTTGAGCTTGCAAACCCACTGGACTACGTGACGATACGCGCCGGGATCTCATATACACATAACCTGACGACCTTCAATGATCGTGCGACCCGCACCTTTACCCGGGATTGCGGCCCGCCTTTAACCGGCACGTTGAACGGCATCTGCTTTCCTGGCGCTTTTCGGGCGACGGATAACCGGCTCACTTCCTACCTTTCTGTAGGAACCCGGGGATACGGCTCCAGCCGATTAAATACGTATGTTTCTCTTGTGAGCTACCACGACCTGGATAACACGCGAAACGGCTCGCCCTATATCGACACCCTCGACGGCCTCAACGGCAGCAATCGCACTGACGTGATTAACGCCTATGCGGACATTAATGGTCTGACGAAAAACGGCCCCCTCTCCCAGGTCCGGCTCCGCGTTGGACGACAATTTGCGTTCGACTTCGATTCCTTGCTGCTCGGGAGTGCGGTCATCGACGGGGCAAGCTTTGGCGCTCGCACCGAGCGCAATGAGCTGACCGCTTTCTTTGGCTGGCGTGAATCCTTTTTTGCTGACCCGGCCTCAGAGTTTACTCTGGGCGGAAGTTGGACGTATACTTTGCGTCCCAAGACCAAAGCACACGTCGATTTCATCCAATACCAAAGCTCGCAACGTTACGCGTTTGGCCTGAAACAACAGTTTAAGCACATCTTTGTAAACTCTTATATTTCGTTTATTCAGACCGATCCGATCGAGTTTGGCTCAGACGCCAGCTATAGTGCCGCCGACAGTCCCTGGAGCGTGTATGCCTCCTTTCTCCAGCAACTCAGCGCCAACGATTTTATCTATGACATCTGGTATACAAGCCGGGATAAAGATCGTTCCCGGCGTCTGAATTTTGGTCGCATCAATCCGGCCAGCCAGTTTCGCCTTGAGGTTGACCGGCAGATCTTTTGGTGGCTGAGCGCGGGAGTTGGAGGATGGATGCGCTTCCTGAATAACGGCAGCGACCAAAGAGCATTTGATACGGCGTTCCGAGAAATCAGCGCCCGGCTCCTCTTCACGCCCTTCCCACAGTGGGACTATTTTGTCCAGTACCGGTACCGTCACAATGAGCGCGGGCCAGCGCGGGCCGCGACTCTCTTTGACGACATCAGCCGCAGCGGGCTGACCTCGTATCAGGAGTTCAATGCAGAGGCGCGCTACCGTTGGCATGATTGGGCACGCATCACGGTAGGGGGATATTTTCGCCTTTTCGACGCGCAAACCCGCCTTGTCCGCTTAAACAGTGTGGACAACGGAGGTATGTATACCAGCCTATGGCTGCGCGTGACCGATTATATTGACTTTCGATTTCAGTACGGGATGGACTCTGACTATCGCGAGTATAATCCGGCCATTGATTTGGTTCATACGTTTCGGATGTCTGTGGACTTTCACTACAATTAATGCTGCGAACCGGCTTGAGAGAGCATACGAAAGAACCTTAAGAGCATGCGCTACACAAGCACTATTCCCCGTCCCCTGTGGTTGCTCGGCTGGCCGCTCTGGCTTGGTCTGGTGCTTGCCGTTCTTGTTCTTGAAGTGCACGCCCAGTCTGGCGCCGAGGCGTTTCATGCTTTCCACGTCGATGATTTCGGTATTGATTGCGTCGACTGTCATATAACCCCTGACGACCCTGCCCCTGGATACGAGCTGACTTTTTCCGAACAACCCTATCATCCCGTTTGTGAAGATTGTCATGAGGAGGCATTCGAAAGTACAGAAATTTCTGGTCCAATCTGCTTCACGTGCCACATCAATACGGACTTTGAGGTTGCTCCTTTCCCAAGTGGTCCATCCAGCCTGGTCAGTTTTTCTCATGTGAAACACGTTGATCCTCAAGGCCGGGTGAGTAGTGCAACCGGTATTCGACAGGACTGTGTTTTCTGCCACCAGTCCCAGACTGACCAGACAGTCCCGGCACTCGGCGGTCACAATATATGCGGGTCGTGTCATGCTGCGGCAACGCCCACCCAGCCAGTGCTGAGTGCTGACGAAAGCGGCGCCTGTCTCGGCTGTCATATACTCAGCAAGATTGATCGCTATATGGCGGAAAAGCGCGCGAGAAGTGACGGCACATATTCTGCCGTTCACCTTCAGCAGCCAGCAATTCAGCTCGTTTCAGCCCATACCCAGCCCCAGCGTATTGCCGCGCGCGTTTCGCCCCATGCTCCTGCCTCGCCACGCAAACGCTCGGCCCGAGACCCTGCCTATTGGGACATCGTGCCCTTTGATCACGGACGCCATGTCCAGACCCGGGATGGCGCGGCGATTGATTGTGCGACCTGCCATCAACCGATACTCGACAGCACGGAGACCGGGGGAGCCCTCCAACTGCCGACCATGGACCAATGCACGGCCTGTCATGAGAACGCAACGTGGGTCCGGCCGGCGTACCTGGCCAAAAATTGCCAGGTCTGTCATCAAACACTAGGCCCCGGGCAGCGCCCGCTCGCCCAAACCAGCATTTCGCCGTCTCTTGTTCACAATGAATCTTTTCGCCGCCGTCACGCTGAGGCCGCTCGCGCGCCAAACAATAAATGTCGCTCCTGTCACGTCAATACAGCCAACGCTGAACAGGACGGCTGCTCCGACTGTCATAGTACCATGCGCCCTCGCAACCATGCGTCAGGTCGCTTTTGGGAACAGTCCCATGGCCGATTGGCGGCTATGGACCGCAAACAGTGTGTCAACTGCCACACCAGTGATTCCTGTAACCGCTGCCACAACATTCCTCCGCGCAGTCATTTTCCGTTGGCGAGTTTCCGCAGCGGCGGACACCGTAATCTGGCCGCCATAAATATGCGTAGTTGTTTTACCTGTCATACGTTTGAGCGTACTTGTATGGACTGCCACGAGCGAAACCTGAGGCGGTAGGATGATATGCCATCCGGCCGGACCGGTTTCTTCGTTCGAGAGTAAGTCGGAAAGATCGTTTACTTTGGTCAAGAAGAGAAAAGGAGTCGCGGGGTGAGGACCTTGAGAATCTGGAGAACACTCGTCATACGTCTCTTATATAGCCGCTCTCAAGGCAGGAGCGCGGGGCTACCGGTACCGCACCCTGCAGTGGCCTCCTTCGCGGTGGCTGCCCTCTTTGTCTTTTTCTTGTGTTCAGTCGGCGAGAGTCTTGCCCAGACCAGGATTCCTACTGCCACGGCACCCTCAGGCCGCTTCCAGGATTATAACGCTCCTCAGGTCTGCGGGTCGTGCCATCCTCGGCAATACGCTGAATTCCGTCAGGCAGTCCACGCGGGCTACGCCAACGCCAGTCCTTTGTTCAATGCCCTTGAGCTGGCAAGTAACGCCCTTGCCCAGCGCGCGTTGGAAAGCGGTGCGATCCAGAACAATCTCAGACCGATCTATGCAACAACTCCCCGGCCGCCGGGCGTTAACAACCGCCAGATGGTGACCCCTCAGAACGAGCCCATCCAGAGCGCCGATCAGCAGCGGGCGGCCTTCTGCATAGGCTGCCACAACGGCACCATAGTCGGAGATATTGCTCTGGATCCCACTTTTCGAGAGATACCGGAGTGGGACGGTCTGTTGGGAATGCACAATGGGCAAGCAGACGTCGTCGTTGGCAACCCAGACAACCCCGATAGTGCGGATACGATTAGACCGCTTCGAGACTACCATCTGGTGGACGGACCAGACTGTGACATGTTCGGCCTCAAAGGAGTTGGTGGGTGTGAACAGGTCCTCCCACTCGAACCGGGCGGACCAGTACCAGCCGGGGTCCAGCCTTCCTTGGGGGCAACCGGCATCTCGTGCGATACCTGCCATAACATCTATGCTCCGGACCACGCGCGGAGCTTGCAAGGAGACGGATTCGGGAACACCAGTTCGCGGTCTGCTTTCACCGCAACGAAAGTCGGCCCCTTCCTGGGGGCATTCCCGGTGAAGGACGATTTTCATGCTGCGTCATTTGATCGCGGGAAAATCGACTACCTCAGAAGCAATACCTTCTGCATCTCTTGCCACGATGTGCGGGTCCCCAATCGCAATGCCGTTATTGACGAGCTCAACATCACTACGATCAGATTCGACAATCCCGAGGGTGTTCCCCACTATCGCTTAGAGAACCTGGGGACTGAGCACGTGATCGGCCCGTACAACACGGAGGACAATCCTTTTGGCGTAGCTATCCGCTGCCAGGATTGTCATATGTCCCTGTTTCCGTATGCGGGAGAGACAACCTATACCGTGCATGACGCCGATCGGAACCGGGACTTTGAGCTGACTTCCCCCACGCCAGCCGTATTCCCCATGAATCTAGTGTCCCTACAAAGTGGGACCGTCGCAGGCTATACACTCCCCGTACGCCCTGTTGCGACACATTATTTTACAGGCGTTGATATCCCGCTGTTGTCCGATTCCGAGCTCAAGGCTCGCTTGGGCCAGGATTATCCGTCGATTGACGCACCGGGGGTGGATGAATACGGAACGCC
>CAUZQN010000053.1:0-9527 GCA_963581605.1 uncultured Binatia bacterium (SeqCode) | reverse complement strand
CGGGGTACGATATATTCATTCAACACAAAGGAGAGCGGAGCGATCAGACCGGCAATAATGAGAATACACGACAGCTTACGGGTTGCCGAAATACCACTGGCGCGCATGCCGATGAGCTCCTGGTGGAAAGACAACACGCTGACCGTCAGTGCGGTAGCAAGCAGTAGTGACATAGGCACAATGCGCGATGCCAGCAGTGGGATACGAGCAGCGTAGAACCTGAGCGCCTCGGTTGGCGTTGCATTGTGGCGGGCAAACCATTCGAGCCGTTCGAGAATATCGACCAGAAGATAGCCCACGAACAAAATGCCGAAAGCGAGCAGCAACATCAGCGTATAGTGTTGGACAACATAACGCTGCAGGAGGGCGCGCCGTGTCCGTGGAGAAAAAGCGTCCGTCTCCGCTAGCGTGGGGTCCGTAGCCTGTTTGGGTGCGTATGCCCGCCAGCGGAAATGTGTGCGTCCCTGAAACCAGAGTAAGCTGAGAGCCAGCAGACCGACCGTGATATTCGGTAGCCACACTCCGAGCCCAACAGTGACCACTTCCGCTTGAGCCAGTCCATCCCCGAGCTGGATTAAACCATAATAGACAACAGTCAGAACTAAACCTAACAGCCCGCCTGTGGCGCGTGAGAAGCGTTGTCCCAGGAAGGCCAGGGGTATTGCCAAAAGGCCAAAGACGACGCTCGCCAGCGGGGCGGCAAAACGTCGATTCAGCTCTGTCCGGGCGCGACGGGCTTGTGCTGCGCCAAAAGGCGTTTGAGGCGTTTCTTGCACCCGTGTCACTAAGTCAGCCAGGGGCAGGCCGGCCAGTGACCGAGGACTCCGAGCCAGGGTCTTTTGCGATTCCTGGAGGATGGTTTCAAAGGTTTGGAATCGAGTCTCACCTCCGCCCTCTTGGGGCGAGAGGAGAATAACACCATCGTACAGAACCAGACGCGCAGTGCCCGTGGCGAGTGGCTGTAAGGTACCACGTTCCGCAAAAAGGGTTTGTCCGGCAAAGTATTCTTGAGCAGTAGTTGAAATCCATAGGAGAACGCCGCGCAGTTTGTCCCCGCGAGCAGAAATTTCCCGTGCAACCATGCGCGATCCGCCAAACTGATGCACTGTACCGGGGCGGAGGGAGATGCCAGGATTCTCCTGGATCATGTCCCGCAAAGTGACATCCAGCGTGCGGACCGCCGCAGGAGCGGAAAACAGGGAAAAGCCGAGGCCTATGGTAGACATGATGAGGGCAAAACCGAGCACTGGCAGAACACAGCGCAGGCGTGCCACGCCTGCAGCTTCAACCGCTAGCAGCTCACGGTCTGCCCTGAGACGACCGAGCCCAACCAACGTCCCAACCAGAACGGCGAAGGGCAGCGTCTGCGAGAGAAGCGGAACAATCTCGTAAAAGGCAATCCAGCCAACTGCGGCAAGCCCGAGCCCGCGATTAATAACTAAGTCTGAGAATCCCAGTAAATCCTTGGTCAACACCAGCATGGTCAACCCGAACAAAGAGAACAAGGTTGGGGTGATGAATTCTGTGGCAATATAGAAACTGAGTGTTTTTCCCAGCCGTCGCCGAAAAAGAGAGGGGGGAGCTTGCATTACCGCCTATCGTCAGCCGGTTCTGATCCGGGATGGTCTCATTCTGCTCGTCCTGCTTGATTCATTGCAGGTTTTCTCTTATACCGGGCAGGATAAATTGAATACAGTCCCTGACCTCCCAAGCAAAAGCATATGAGAGCCATTATTTTAAGTGCAGGCCAGGGCAAACGGCTACTGCCTTTGACTGAAACCACGCCTAAATGCCTGTTGTCGGTCGATGCGGCCAGGCCTGCCCTAGAGATCCAACTCCATGCCCTGGCTGAGTGCGGCATTCAACATGCTACGATCATGGTCGGATTTGGGGCGGAAAAGGTTGAGTCTTTTCTGGCAACGTGCCCCGTACGTGGAATAGACATAACGATCCGCTATAACCCCTTCTTCGCCGTCTCAAATAATCTGGCAACGTGTTGGACGGCTATCCCGGAAATGCATGCGGACTTTCTACTGCTGAACGGCGACACATTGTTTGAACCTGCCGTCTTGCAGCGTTTGCTCATGGCCCCCTCGGCACCCATCATGCTGGCTATTGATCGTAAAGCTAAATATGACGCAGATGACATGAAGGTCTCTGTGCGAGATGAACGCAGCCTGGCCGCAGTGGGGAAAAGACTTCCTCCTTCGCAGGTGCATGGAGAGTCCATCGGCCTGATGCGTTTCCGTGCCCGCGGGGCTGAGGCGTTCCGTACTGCCCTTGAGACGGCCATGCGTGAGCCTGCCTCCCTACAGCGCTGGTATTTGTCGGTTATTGATACGCTGGCTGACTCCTCTCTGGTCGAGGTAGCCTCAATCGAAGGATTGTGGTGGGCCGAGATCGATACTCCGGAAGATCTTGCAAAAGTACGCGCCCATTTTGCGCCCCGGCAGGCCACACTCAGCTCTTACGAGGCCTCGTTGTCAAACGAGACGTCACCAGTCGGCGAAGCATAACAAGAGCAGTCTCAACCGTAATCGGTCTCCCTTTGCTCCGGTGGGTGGCTACGTTTTGCAACTCCATTGTCCCCAGTGCCTCACCCCACTTCGACTCGCAGGTGCGGCCTACGTGTGTGACTCGTGCCGACGACAATTCCCAAAAAAGGGTGGTGTGTTCTCGTTTGTCGAGAATGACTACTACTACGGAAAGCTGCCTCAACAAGAGATGCCGCTACTGCTTGATTTATACCAAAACAAAGGAGTTGCTGCGCTGAAAGCGTACCTGAATACACACAAGCTCCGTGGTCGTCGTGTCTTGCTGAACAGTTTTCGTGCAAACCATGCCGACGGACGCTTTCTCCTGGCGCTTGATCTGACAAGTGTGGTGCTCGACCTGGGCTGTGGTTTTGGCACCTTAGCCATTCCCATCGCCAAAGTGTGCAAGGAGGTGTTTGCCGTGGACGCCACCTTTGAGCGGGTGCAGTTTTTGGCCCAGCGCGTCGAGTGTGAAGACTTGGCAAACATTATTCCGATCCACGCAAGTGTGTGGGACCTACCTTTTAGCAAGTCCAGCTTCGACTGCATTGTCATGAATGGTGTTTTGGAATGGGTTGGCGAGTGGCTCGCTGACCGCAGTCCACGCGAGGTACAGCTCAAAGCTCTCGAACGCTGTCGGGAGTTGCTCAAGCCGAGCGGCACCCTCTTTGTTGCCATCGAGAACCGCATCGGGTTCGAGTTTTTGTACCGTAGCCGTGATCCTCACAGCAAGCTCTATTTTACGAGCCTGCTGCCACGCAAGCTGGCTTCGGCCGTGACACGGCTCTTGAAACACAAGAGCTATCGTACCTATACCTACACCCGGCGTGGCTATCAGCGTCTTTTTAGGCAGGCGGGCTACTCGCATTTAGAATTCTATTGCCCCTGGCCGCGTTACCAAGATCCTCGCTACATCTCGCGCTGGGGAGATGTAGCTGCTGCGCGCTACTTCCGCAAGACCGTACTCAGGGCGCAGCGTTTTGATGAATATGTATTCTGCTCGGGCCTTGCCCGCCTCGGTTTGGACTGGCTCTTCAGCCCCAGCTTTATTATTTTGGCTCAAAAATAATGCTGGCCCAAGAACAATGAGACACGTGCTTGAAAAGGAACTCCAAAAAAACTGGAGTAGCCTCACGGGTCAGACGCGCGCGCCCGAACAGTTGTCTCTTCTGCAGATCCGGGGGACGGACTGGAAAGCCAGCCGGGTTCACTTTGCCGTCATAGACCCAACCGGACAGCCCCTCTTCTTTGCCAAAGTCGTGCGCGATCCGCAGCAGAATGCACAGCTGGAGCAGGAGTATCACCTGCTGGCTACGCGTCTTTCTCACGGAAATGGGCCGAAGCCGTGCTGAACTCGATCCATTATTCGAAAGCCTGCAAACGGGCTTTCGGGGATCTTTCGAGAGTATTGTCGCGCATGGTGATCTCTCGCCTGGAAACCTGATCATGCAACCGGATGACTCGTGTGGACTCATCGATTGGGAGACGGCCAATCACAACGGGCTGCCCCTTATTGATCTGTTCTATTTCATCACCCGCTATGTCTATATTGGCGGGTTGGTGCCATGGCAGAAGAAGGCCAAGGCGATCAAAACCTTCTATGCATCCAGCGCAGCCGGCATTGGGTATGCCAAGCAAGCCGTGGAGAAGTATTGCCAAGAGCTGGGGTATGATACCGGTATTATTGCCCCCCTATTCCGTCTGCATTTTGTATATAGAGCCTATCTCAAATCGGTGATGGTCGGTTTAGACAGTGACAAAGCGCAGCTCTGGCTTGAGCTCTTTGACTACTATCAACAGGGTGGAAAACATCCCTGGGACTGGTAAGGCGCTCGTCGCTCTCCCCCATAATTCCTGCATGATGGCTTTATGCGTATAGCGCATGCCACGGGCTGTGGGCCTTTAGCGACGAGAGAGTGCCCGGAGTTCTCGGAGAATATGGGAGGCAATCCCCTTCCGTAATGGTGACCGTAGAAATCTTTGCCATGCGATCCATCCCATTCTGCCCATTCTGCCCATTCCGCCCATTCCGCCCATTCCATGTGATGCAGCCTGACAGGCTTTGGCCCACTTTGCACTCACCGTGCGCTGAAAGACCGGGGCCGGATAGCGCTGGGTTTTCCGGTTTGCCGCTATCAGGCTCTGCAACCAGGCATCCGCCCAGTCCAGATAGGCGTGATCCGGAGTAAAGCGGAACTTGCGCATCCGAGACAGCGTGAGGTGGGGGGCGAGATCTTCTTGGCGAAACGCTACTCCCAAGTCCGCAAGCTGGCTACTCACAATTTCTCTTTTTTTGGTATCACCGAGTTCTGGGGTCAGGGCTGTGACTTGAGCCGGGTGAATGCGAATACGGGTGAGCGCGTCGGAGAAATTGGCCATCTTATAGCGCTTGGCGAGACGCACATGCAGGTCATAATCCTGACAGCGCGAAAAGCTCTCACGATATCTATACTCCTGCAGAATAGCGGTCCGGGCCATGATGGTTGCATTGGTCAAGCAACAGCGAAATAAGAGCTGAGCCTGGATATCCTGGAACGTGCGAGGCTGGCGTTTTCTCTTTTTCAGAGGCTGCCCATGCTCGTCCATAAATTTTATCCGGCCGCCGACTTGGACATAGTCCGGATGTTGGTCCAAAAAGGTCACTTGCTTGATCAGCCGATCTGGGCAGGCTTGATCGTCACTATCGAGCAAGGCGATGTATACACCTCGGGCCAGCTCTAAGCCGCGATTGCGCGTTTGTGGGATGCCGAGATTGTGTTCATTGCACACCACCCGAATGCGAGCATCGCCGTACGAACGCATAACTTCAACGCTGCGGTCGGTTGAGCCGTCGTCAACCAGCAGGAGTTCAAAATTGGGAAAGCTCTGAGTCAGGATGCTCTCAATCGCCTCGCCAATATAATGCTCTCGGTTATAGACCGGGATAAAGACAGTCACTTTGGGCGGATCGGTAGTTGTCATAGCCCGGAGTACTCCTGTCTTGCGTTTTGCCGCCTGGTGTGGATATACAACACGCGTCTCTGAGACTGTGACAAAAGGAGCTGATGTTGAAGCAAAGTCTCTCTAGACCCCTTTGGCTCAGCCGTATCCAAACGCGTTTCCCAAGTCTTTTTGGCCTGCGGTTACGAAAAGCAAAAAGCTTGCATTTTGTAACCATAAACGGACAGCGCTTCAAGCGGGTACAGCTGGCCGATTCGGCTATCGCAGCTGATATAGAACATAATCTCGAAGTCTTCCACGCTGACGACATCTTCCCGCGCCTTGTCATCCGATACGAACGCGAGATCTGGGTGGACTTCATAACCGGTGATCGTCCCCGGGTTGTCACGGAACAAGTCGTCCGTCAGGTCGCCGAATTTTATGCTGTAATTTATGCAAAACGTGCCGAACTGGTGGATACGGCCGACACACTATTCCCCGCTCGCCTTGCGCAAGATCTCCGTTTCTTGAACCAAGTCGGCATCCTGTCCGATTCACTCTACGAGCGGCTTTGTCTAGCCGTCGAACCGCTCACTCCGCAGCAGGTCTGGCTTGGTTTTGATTACACCGACCCGGTGCTCAAGAATTTTGTTGCCAGCCAAGAAGGACGCAAACTCAACGCCGTCGATGTGGAAGGCATAGCCGACGGTCAGCTCATCGGCATGGGAACAATCAAAGCCTGTGTACGCTGGCTTGGAGAATTCCAACCGCTCTTCTACGAACACCTTGCCGCACAAGGCGCTCCTGACTTTCAGCCGTATCTGCCCTTTGTCGAGCTCTGTTTTCTGGCCAAATGGACCAAGCGAAATTTCTTTGAAGGGAAAAAGAAGAAGATTGATGCGAGGGTGTTTGAGCGGTTTTACGAAAGCTAGCGGGTATTTGGAAAGTAGAGAGGACCTGTCATTGCGAGGAACCGGAGGCGACGAAGCAATCTCTTTTCCCGCCTCGGATTGCTTCGCTTCGCTCGCAATGACGTGTACGGTAAGTTTCTAAACATCCTCTAAAACTCGATGCTTGGTTGTATTCTATTCTCCCGTTCTCACTTATGGTCGACCCTCTTGGGCGAGTATCCAGGCTCGAATGGCCTGAGTGAGAACCCGGTCAAACGTCGCGGCGAAAGCCTGTTTTTCCTTAACGCCGTAGGCCTTTGGGCCGCTCGTCTCCACACCTGTGGAGCGAAGCTGATCCATGAAATCACGAATAGACAAGCGTTCTCCCACGTTCTCCTGCGTGTATTCTTCGCCCCTCGGATCAATTGTCCGGATCCCCTTCCCAACAAGGAGCGCGGCCAGCGGAATATCCGCGGTAAGGGCTATATCCCCTCCTTCTGCGTGCTCGGCGATGTACTCGTCGGCTACGTCCGGGCCCCCCTCTACGCGCACTGACGTCACGAAGCGGTTGTCGGCTGGAGTCTGGAGAGGCTGATTCGCCACCAGGATGGTTTCTACCTCAAGTCTTAACGCCGCCCGGAAGACAATCTCCTTCATGGGCCTAGGCGCGGCGTCAGCATCAACCCAGATCTTCATTCCGATACCCCGAATTTATATAATCCGCAAATGCTGAAGTGATTTCCTCCAGAATACGAGAGGATCGAAAACTTATCAGTTTACGAATGACGGACAAGGGTGCAACTTTACACCCATAAAATTAGCGCAACACTGAGCAGCCGATCGGACGCATGATCTACTCGCCTGCGCTTAGAGTGCATAGCAAGACTGCTTAGATCGCGTTGTCAGCGCCCCGAACCTCTCATCCAACGTCAATGCCGTACTCTTTGAGCAGCGTCCGGCTGATCACAATGTTCTGAATTTCCGTTGCTCCATCCATGTATTGTGTCATCTTGGCCATGGCCAGATGACGCGCAAATGGGCTCTCGGTTCGTAAGCCATCTGCGCCCATGACCTGCATACACTGGGAGACACCTGTGAGCGCCACACGGCCGGCGAACTTCTTCGCGTGTGCGGCCTGCATAATCGCGTTCTCTCCCCGGTCTAAGGCTGTTGCCGCCTGATACGTCAGCAGGCGCGCGGCTTCAAGGTCTGTGGCCACTTCGGCAAGCTCCCATTGCAGGCCCTGAAAGCTCAGAATCGGCTTCCCAAATGCGTGTCGCTTGGCTCCATACGCCAATGCGGTTTTAAGGCTGGCATTCAGGATGCCACAACAGCCTGCGCCGACAAACGTTCTCGCCATGTTAATGCCCCGCATGGCTGCCTTAAATGCGTCGCCTGGTCCGAACAGCATATCTGCCTCTGGAACCGGACAGTTTGTCAGCTTGAGTCCGGTGACTCCCAGCGCATGACCACCAAGCATGGTGTACTGTGGTGTTCGTTCGAGGCCAGGCGTATCTCCAGCTATCAGAAAGCTGGCAATACCGCGCCAGCCTTGGGCAGCATCGGTCTGGGCGTACACTCCAAACACATCCGCACATGCGCCATTTGTGACCCAGGCTTTCTCTCCGCTTAGGTGCCAGCCGTTAGCTGATTGTTCGGCCAGAGTCGTAATCGCAGCCGCGTCACTTCCGGCACCACGCTCGGTCAAGCAAAAAGCCCCGATTCTTTCACCCGCCAGCATAGGCGGCACGTATCGTTCGATTTGATCCGGGATGCCATTGCGCGCAATGCTATTAAGCATGTTGTTGTGGACCCATAAGCCAAAGGTAAAAGCAAAGCACGCACCTGCCAGCTCCTCCAGTATTTTAGCGGCCGCTAAGTGGCTGGCTCCCTGGCCGCCGACTGCTTTGGGCACCAGGACTCCGGTGAGGCCTACGGCTGCTGCCTCCTGGAAGGTAGTGACGGGCACTGTCTGATTGAGGTCCCAATCCGCAGCAAAGGGCGCTATCTTTTCTGCGGCAAACGTCCTTGCGGTCTCAACCAGTTGCGTTTCTTCGGCGTTCAACTTGTAATCCATAGATGCTCTCGTTTTTGAAAAAGTAGGAGGATTATTTCTGAAAGGTTCTCTTGACGCAAGGCTTCTTCTAAGCAAGTAGAAAAGCATGGCTATGCACAATCCACTCCATCCTGGACGCCACGTCCGGGAGACATGTTTAGAACCGCTAGAGCTGTCTGTCACTGCAGCGGCCAAGGCCCTCTGCGTGACCCGACAGACGCTCAACAATCTGGTCAATGAGAAATCGAGCATTTCGCCAGAAATGGCGGTCCGGTTGGAAAAGATGGGTTGGGGAACGGCCGACGGGTGGCTTCGGCTTCAGATGAACTATGATCTTGTGCAGGTGCGTCAGCGAGAGAAAGATATCATCGTCCACCCTCCTGCTCCGGTGTAAATCCCGGCTCATATCAGGGCGGCGGTAGAGGACTCAGCAGAGGGGTCTGCGCCTCTCTATTAAGAACTGGAAAGTCACGAAAGTCGCAACGTCCCCTTCATCTGCGCACCTGGGTAAAAACGATCTTCCCCGAAGCCGTGTACTTAGACCTGCTTGATTCCGGGCTCTACACCGAACTACTCGCTCAGCCTGCCCGCATCAGGAACTATATCTCCACTGACAGAGAGCGGTGGATCGTTATTGACGAAGTGCAGCGCATCCCTGAGCTGCTAAACGAAGTGCACCGTTTGATTGAAGACCAACAGCTCCGCTTTATCCTGACTGGTTCGAGTACACGCAGTCTGCGTAAACGTGGAGTCAACCTCCTGGCTGGGCGAGCGTTGACACATTCTCTGCACCCGCTGACAAGCATTGAGCTAGGGACGGATTTTGAGCTGTCTCATTTTCTGGACTATGGAGGATTGCCCAGCATCATGCAGGAGGCTGCCCCTAAAGCCTACCTTGAAAGCTATGTGAGCATGTATCTGCGTGAGGAGATTCAGCAGGAAGGACTGACCCGCAATCTTGGGGCGTTCTCCCGTTTTTTAGAGGCGGCAAGTTTTTCACAAGGGCAAGATCTCAATGTCTCTGCCGTCAGCCGTGAGTGTGCAATAGAGCGAAAGGTTATGGAGAACTACTTCGGTATTCTGGATGACCTGCTCCTCAGCTGCCGGCTTCCGGTGTTTACCGAAAAG
>CAUZQN010000052.1:0-9557 GCA_963581605.1 uncultured Binatia bacterium (SeqCode) | reverse complement strand
AGTACGGGTGTCCCCGCTCACTGCGCGCCCGCCAGGGGCTCACAACGGAGGCGCTCTCAACGCGCCGAGTCGCACGTTGGTATAACGCGCGCTGGCCGTTGCGCCACAGGAGCAAGCCGCGCCGGAGGAAGGGCGGCTGGATATCGAGTGCTTCACACACATTCACAAACGCAAAGGGCTAGCTATCGTCATCAGAGAAAAGCCAGGCCTCAGCATCCGCGTAGAGTTTGCGGTTTCTCCGGTCCTCTGCCCCAAGATGTTTCTGAAAGCACGCAACCGCATCCTCTAGAACAGCAGCGACTAGGCGTCGTTCACCCTGCGAGGCAGTCCGTTGTCTCAGGGTCGAAAAAAATTGTGCGGGCAGGATCGTATCAGGCTGAAAAATATGTATGCCACCTTCCGCAAGCAGTTTCTCTCGCTCCGAGAGGCTGCGCGCGCTGCTCATTTGTCCCTTTTCATTCGCCCCCACCATATTCCACCTCCACCACGGTTACGTTTTCGTGCGCTTCTTCTGATGGGCAATACTGTCTTTCTTTTCGCATAGCTAAAGATATACCCCGGATGTCAAAGCATTTCTTCACCAAAATCCCACCTGAGCCAGTCGCCGGCTACTCCTGTTCTTCCTTATAGAGTTCAAGCCAGGCCATCTGAATGGCTTCGAGTTTCCCTTCACTCGAGTCTTGTGGATTATCGCTAAAGTCCGCCAGTTCCGTCACCCATTGATGCAGATCAGTAAAGCGTACACTCAGCGGATCCATCTCGGGTCGCGCGTCAAAAAGCTGCTCAGCAAGATCTTCGACGTTATCCCAATACAGCTTCATCTCGGTCTCCAGCTTCTCAGGCGCTATAGCTCGGACAGGCGTTTTTCTCCCAGCGCTTCTTGGATCGAAGAGTCCATAATTCTCTGGGCAAAGGGAGTAGTCGCGTCGCTCAGTTCCTCAGTCAGATCTCGGATCAAATCGTAATCCTCGCCATCCCGCGCCTCACGTAGTTTTTGCACTGCCTGTGCAATCTGTTCTTCTTCGCCTTGTCGCAAAAATGAGACATTCTGATGCAGCGCTTTGTGTGTCGCATTGAGCACAGTATCCGCCTCTGTACGGGCTTCGATGAGTAGACGTTGCTCTATGTCTTCTTCTGCGAAATCAATGGACTCTTCAAGAAGCTGCTCAACCTCGTCGTCAGTCAGGCCGTACGACGGCTTCACTTCAATCGATCGTTCCAGCCCGGTCCTTAAGTCTAGGGCCGAGACACTCAAAATGCCGTTAGCATCGATCATAAAGGTGACTTCGACGCGGGGCACTCCCGCCGGCTTAGGTTCAATAGGAATCGTAAACCGAGCCAGGCTACGACAATCCTGCACGAGTTCACGCTCGCCCTGAAGAACATGCACATCAACTGCGGTCTGATCATCGACTGCAGTCGTAAACATTTCTTTCACACTCGCCGGGATCGTTGTATTACGCTCAATCAAGTGGCTCAGCACTCCGCCCATGGTCTCGATGCCTAAGGACAGTGGCACAACGTCAAGGAGGAGCATGTCTCGCCGACGTCCGGACAGCGTATCGGCCTGAACAGCCGCGCCCAGGGCAACCACTTCATCAGGATCAAGATCGGTCAACGGGCTGCGCCCAAAAAACTCACCAACCCGCTGGCGGACCAACGGCATGCGTGTGGAGCCGCCCACTACAACAACTTCCTCGATCTCATGCGGTTCAAGCCCGGCATCTTTGAGTGCCTGACGACACGGCCCTAACGTCCGCGTAACAATCTCGTCAACCGCTTCCTCCAGCTCGTGACGCGTCAGGCTGCGCGAGAGGGTAATCCCTTTTTCAGCGACGGAAAAATTTAGAACGGTTTCATCCTGTTCTGACAGAGCCGACTTGGCACGTTCCGCAACGCTGTGCGCAATGCTCAGCACCTGCGGATCGCGGCGTAGCTCTTCAGAGAGATCGGACAGGAGAAAGCGCTCGGCTAAACATTGATCGATATCGTCGCCACCCAAGCGCATATCCCCACTCGTCGACAGCACTTCAAAGATCCCGGTATGGAGGCGCAGAATGGATACATCAAACGTTCCCCCACCAAAATCATACACGGCGATCAATCCCTCTTGTTTTGTATTCAGGCCATAGGCAAGGGAGGCAGCAGTGGGTTCGTTCAAGAGGCGAATAACATCCAAGCCGGCGAGCTTTCCCGCGTCTTTTGTAGCCTGGCGCTGCGAATCATTGAAATAGGCCGGCACAGTAATCACAACCTTATGAACTTCTTCTTTGAGCGCGGCTTCGGCCTGCTCTCGCAACGCACGTAGAATCACCGCCGAGACCTCTGGTGACGTATATTGACGGTCGTGTATGGCAAAGCGCACCATGCCTTGATCGTCAGCAAAACGGTAGCGGTGGTGGTCGTCCGAACTGACGTGTTCCATGCCGAGGCCCATGAAACGTTTGACCGACCGAATAGTGGTCAAAGGCTGAGTCCGCGCCAGCTCACCGGCTTCGCGGCCAACGACAATCTTTCCATCCGATAAATAGCTGACAATGGAGGGGACAATCTTGTGTCCGGTTTTGGCATCTGCAATGACGCGTGGGCCATCCTCGTCCACATAGGCAATCAGACTATTTGTCGTCCCAAGATCAATACCAACTATGTGTTCCACGATACGCTATATTCCTTTTCCACATCGCGCCCCAAGGTGCGCAGATACGCCATATCTGACAGCACGCGTTTGAGTTCGCTCAAGAGATCTTGCGGACTGTCAGGATGCTCCCATTTGGCAAAATTGGAGGCTAGTTTCTGCTGGAAGCCCTGCATCTGTTCATCCAGATCGGCCTTGATCTGCTCAAGTTCGGATTTGAGATCAGCAAGGCTCGCATCGGCCTGTGTAGTGCGGGCCTCTCTCAACTCTGCCAGTTTTTCCTGCACCTCGAACACCACCGCCGCCAGCTGGGCAGGCACCTGGTTATTTTTCGTGCCAAGCTGTTGGCCGTTCAGCTCCAACCAATACTGACCGCGCTGAACAGGGTCGCGCAGAATCCGATAGGCCCGATTCAGCAGGGCGGTATTCTTGAGGCTGGCCTCTTGCTCCTCAGCCGCTCCAGTTTGATGCAAATCGGGATGCAGCTGGCGGCTGAGATCGTAATACATCCGAGTCAGGTCGGCTTCATCAAGAACCGGATTTCGGGCAAGACCGAAGACGCTAAAGTAATCAACATCAGCCGGGAAGACCTGGATAGCTTGGCAAGCGGGGCAGAACACCTGGGGGGCATGTTCATCCTGACACCGCCAGCACTGCACCACCGCAGTCGTGGACCTGATGTTAGGATTAGACAGAGAATGAACTGCCGCAGCCACACGACCGTTTGACGTTGGGGTTTGTCAATTGGAAACCTGCATCCATCAGCGTTTCAGAAAAATCCAGCTCAGTCCCGCGCAAATAGATAAAACTCTTGCGGTCAACAATAACCTTCGCCCTTTCCCGCTCGAAGACGCGGTCGCCATCACGTGGGATATCCAGGTCCATCTTATAGGAGAGGCCGGAACACCCCCCACCGACCACTTTGACCCGCAGTCCGCACTCTTCCCGTTCGTCCTGCAGCGTGAGATCTTCGATCTTTTTGGCTGCGTTTTCACTAATGTCAATCTTGAGTTTTGCTTTCGCGCTTGCCATGCCTGTTTCCTTAGGTGTGTATTACGCGGCTTTGTCAGATTTGGGGGTGTCCACACGACCTTTCTCCCGCCAGTCCGCCACCGCCGCCTTGATCGCATCCTCCGCTAACACCGAACAGTGTATCTTCACCGGCGGCAGCGACAGCTCTGTCACAATCTGCGTATTCTGAATCTCATACGCCTCGGCCACCGTCTTCCCCTTCACTAACTCCGTCACATAACTCGACGACGCAATCGCCGACCCGCACCCAAACGTCTTAAACTTCGCATCCTCAATCACTTCCGTGACCGGATTGATCTTCAGCTGCAGCTTCATCACGTCCCCACACTCTGGGGCTCCCACCACCCCCGTCCCCACGTTCTCCTCGTCTTTCCCAAAACTCCCCACGTTCTTCGGCCGCTCAAAATGCTCTATGACTTTCGCTGTGTATGCCATCGCTTCTTCCTATATCTTAATATTAAAGTACTCAAATATCCCAAATTCTTTGCCAGCCTCAGGCTTTCCACTGAACGGACTTCAGGTCGATGCCCTCCTTGGCCATCTCATACAGGGGCGACATCTCTCTGAGGCGAATCACCACTTCGGACACCCGCTCGACCACGTAGTCGACCTCCTCCTCCGTGTTAAACCGTCCCAACCCAAACCGAATCGAGGTATGGGCCAACTCCTCACCAACGCCTAAGGCCTTCAGCACATAGGACGGCTCCAGTGACGCCGACGTGCACGCTGAGCCTGACGAGAGCGCGATTTCTCGATTCAGCCCCATCAGGAACGACTCCCCCTCTACATACGAGAAACTCACATTGAGGTTGCCCGGTATCCGCTCGGTCGGATGCCCATTCAAATACAGCTCGTCTAGGTTACTCGTCAGCCCGTCGTACAGGCGTTGCCGGAGCATCAGCAAGCGTCCGCCTTCTCGCTCTAACCCCTGCCCACACAGCTCACACGCTTTCCCAAACCCCACAATGCCCGCCACATTCAGTGTTCCCGAGCGCATACCGCGCTCATGCCCGCCGCCGTCCACTTGCGCTCTGAGACGAACCCGTGGGCCTCTCGATCGTACGTAGAGTGCCCCACACCCCTTCGGCCCATACATCTTATGCGCGCTCATAGACATGAGGTCGATGCCATCTGCATCAACATTAACAGGGACTTTCCCCACCCCCTGGGTCGCATCAGAGTGGAAGAGAATCCCCCGCTCCTTCGCTAATTTGCCGATTGCTCGAATCGGATGCAACGTCCCAATCTCATTGTTCGCATACATCAATGAAATCAGGATGGTCTTCTCTCGGATGGCGTTTTTCACATCGTCAGGATCCACCCGTCCATACTGATCGACCGGCAGGTACGTCACTTCGGCGGAGTTGGAACGCTCCAGCGCTTTACACGTATCTAAGACTGCTTTGTGCTCTGTTACTGCGGTAATAATATGATTACCCTTATCTGCATAGAACTCCACAACACCCTTAATCGCCAGATTATCCGATTCCGTCGCCCCGCTGGTGAAAATGATCTCTTTGGGCCGCGCGCCGACCAACTCTGCAATCTGACTCCGTCCCTGGTCGACGGCCTCCTCTGCCGCCCAGCCAAATGCATGGTTCCGACTGGCCGCATTCCCGTACACCTCCCCCAAATACGGTACCATTGCCTCCACCACCCGTGGGTCCACGGGTGTCGTGGCTTGATTGTCCATATAGATCGATGCTCGCTCCATATTCGTCCCTCACTTAGTAAAATGTCGGAAGTTCTTAAAATAGACTTTAGGAGTCCATATTAAAATTTCTCTGTCAGCCTGTCAAGCTGCATAGGTGAGGTCGAGGCATCGCCTCACCCTTCTTCAGGCACCCACACGGGCTGCCTCTACTGCGCCAAGAAGCCTTTCAGCAGCCGACCAGTATACGACTGCCCAACCTGAGAAATCTGTTCAGGCGTTCCAATAGCAATGATGTGCCCTCCCGCCTCCCCTCCCTCCGGGCCCAGGTCTATGACAAAATCCGCCGTTTTCACTACCTCAAGATTATGTTCAATCACCACCACAGTATTGCCCGCTTCGACCAACAAGGTGAAGATGTCCAACAGTCGCTGAATATCGGCCAGGTGCAATCCCGTTGTCGGCTCGTCAAAGATAAACACGGTTCGTCCCGTAGTCTTACGGCTGAGTTCTTTTGCAAGTTTGAGCCTTTGGGCTTCTCCGCCAGACAGGCTGGGTGCCGGTTGGCCAAGACGCAGATACTCCAGCCCGACCTCGCGCAGCGTTTCCAGACGAGGCCGGATTTTTGGAATATCACCACACACAACCAGTGCCTCAGCAACAGTCATGTCCAAAATTTCGGCAATGCTCTTGCCACGAAATTGGATTTCCAAAGTATCCCGGTTGTAGCGCTGGCCGCGGCACACGTCACATGTCACATACACATCCGGCAAAAAATTCATCTCCACCGTCAGGACACCATTGCCCTCACACGCTTCGCACCGTCCACCTCTGATATTAAAAGAGAACCGATTCGGCCCATAGCCACGCATCCGAGCCTCAGGCAGTTGTGCAAACAGATCGCGCAACGGGTTTAAAAGCCCGATATACGTGGCCGGATTGGAGCTAGGCGTACGCCCAATAGGGGCCTGATCGACCTGGATCATTTTGTCGATCAGCTGCCAACCGGAGAGCTCGCCTATACGTCTGTCAACAGGTTTCGTGCCGGCGAGGGCATGGGCAAGAACAGGGGCCAAAGCATCCATCACGAGTGAACTCTTGCCCGAGCCTGACACACCGGTCACACACGTCAGCGTCCCTAGGGGGAAGGCAACGGTCACATCTCGGAGATTATGCAACGTCACATGAAAGAGTGTCAGGCAGTCTTCCGAAGTCCGCCGTCGAGGAGATAGGGGGATGGTCAGCTCGCCAGATAGGTACTGCCCAGTGAGAGAGCCCGGGGCCTGCGCTACTTCCTGTGGTGCTCCCTGGGCGCACACATGTCCACCGTGTTCGCCTGCTCCGGGACCCAGATCAATCATGTAATCCGCAGCCCGCATCGTTTCCGGATCATGCTCCACGACAACCACCGTATTGCCTTGATCTCGGAGCTGCTTCAGGGTGCGCAAAAGTCGCTGCGTATCACGAGGATGGAGACCAATCGACGGCTCATCAAGAATGTAAACGACCTCGGACAGGCCATTGCCAAGCAGCGTAGCCAACCGTGCCCGTTGCATCTCACCACCGGACAGTGAGGTCATCCGTCGGTCGAGAGTCAGATACTCCAAGCCGAGATCGGTCAGCGCCTGCAAACGTGCAGAAATGTCCTTACACAGCGGCCTGGCGATCTGCTCAGCCTGAGTCTCAAAAGTGAGCTGCGTAAAAAAATGAGCAACCTCGGCAATGGAATGAGCACTCAGTTCACCCAGACTCCACCCCCCCACACGGATGCCTTGGGTCTCCGGTCTGAGTCGTCTGCCTTGACACTCGGCACAGGGCGGGGAGTCAGTCGTTTCTTGTTTCGTGGTTTTCCCTTTTTGGGCAGCCCTCCCTTTTTGGGCGGCCTTCCCTTTTTGGGTAATCTTCTTCGAGGTCTGCACCCCAAGACCATCGCAACCTGGACACGCACCCTCAGGACTATTGGGTGAAAAAAAAGCTGGGCTTAGCTCCGGGTACGCAAAACCACAAGCGGGACAGATGAGTCGTTGCGTAAAAAGCCGCTCCTCGTTCTCTCCGACAAGGACGTTCACGATGTCTTTGCCGTAGCGTAGAGCCATCTCCAATGAATCGGCCAGCCGCTGGGCAATGCCGCGTTTGACCACAAGCCGATCAATAATAACGTCAAGCTGCAGATCATCACTCATGTCAAGCTGGCCCGGACGCGGAATATCCTCCGCCAGGTCGCACGCCTTGCCATTTATCCGCACTCGGACAAAGCCCGCTTTGCGCAACTCCTGGATAGCGACATCAAAATCGTCAGGGTGGAAAAGCCGGATAGGAGCAAGGAGCTGGAGCCTACTGCCCTCAGGCAGATCGAGCAGCTGATCCACAATTTGGGGCACACTCTGAGATTCGATGGTCCGCCCGCACTCTAAACAATGCGGGCTGCCAACACGTGCATACAACAGACGCAGATAATCGGCTATCTCGGTGACGGTCCCAATGGTTGAGCGCGGCGAGGTCGTCGTGCGGCGTTGTTCAATTGCCACCGCAGGGGACAGTCCATCGATAGAATCGACATCCGGCTTGGCGCGCTGAGCCAGAAACTGGCGGGCATAGGCCGATAGGGACTCCACATAGCGCCGCCGGCCTTCAGCATACAGCACATCAAAAGCCAGCGTCGATTTGCCTGAGCCCGATACGCCGGTAATAACTACGAGTTTATTGCGCGGAATCTCAACAGTAATATCTTTGAGATTATGTTCGCGGGCGCCTCGAATGGTAATCGTATCCACGGGCCGTAGGATATCAGAAAGCGAGTCTACAGAAAGCTGGCCTTATGAGGAAAGGGGCTGACAGATCGCCCCCTGATCCTAGCTCGGCCTGACCTGTAAGGGCGAGGTCACCTCGCCCTTCTGCTTGTGAGCCTCCTACAGCAACCCAGCCTATTTTTCTCCTCCGCCCTTCCAGCGCAACACCGGCCTCCGGGCGGCACGAGTTTCGTCCAGGCGGCTGACGGGGGTAGTGAACGGCGCCTGCTTGAGCAGGTTGGGTTGGTCTTTGATCTCTCGTGCAATCGCCAGCAAGGCATCCACAAATTCATCCAGCGTTTCTTTGGTTTCAGTTTCCGTCGGCTCAATCATCAGCGCCCCGCTCACAACCAGCGGGAAATAGATCGTCGGCGCATAAAAGCCATAATCGAGCAGACGCTTGGCAATATCTAAGGTCTTAACCCCGGTATGCTGAAACGAGCGGTCAGAGAATACACATTCGTGCATGCAGGGCTCAGGCGTGGCTAAGCTGTAGGTGGATTCGAGTCGCTTGCGGAGATAATTCGCGTTCAGAATGGCCATACGCGTGGCTTGAGTCAGACCATCGCCGCCCATCGCCAATATATACGCGTAGGCACGAACCAGAATACCGAAGTTGCCGTAGAACGAGCGGACCCGCCCAATAGACTGAGGATAGTCTTCACTCCAGGAATAGATATCGTTCTCCTGAACGAGGCGCGGAATAGGCAGATAGGGTTCTAAAATTGTCTTGACCCCAATCGGTCCAGCACCAGGCCCGCCACCACCGTGCGGAGTGGAGAACGTTTTATGCAAATTAAAATGAATAACATCCGCACCCATATGACCCGGCTTGGCCACGCCCATGAGTGCGTTGAGATTGGCCCCGTCCATATAGACCAGGGCACCCTGGTCGTGCAGCCTCTTCGTTATCTGGAGAATTTCACGTTCAAAGAGTCCGAGCGTGTTCGGGTTGGTCACCATGAGGGCAGCCACGTCAGGGTCAGTACACTTGGCGACTTCTTCGGCGCTTAACATACCGTCCTGACCAGTCGCGACCTGCACGATGTCATATCCACATAAGGCAGCAGAAGCGGGATTGGTCCCATGCGCACTGGTGGGAATCAATACCTTCTTGCGTGAGCTGCCTCGGTCTTGGTGATACGCTCGGATCAGCTTCATGCCCGCCAGCTCACCCTGCGCGCCCGCAGCCGGCTGTAGACTAATGGCATCCATGCCGCTGATCTCGGCCAAACATCGCTCAAGATCGGCCAACAGCATCAGCGCGCCCTGCACCTGGTCCTCCGGCGCCAGCGGATGCAGTCCAGCGAAACCGGGTAGGCGGGCCATAGACTCGTTCACCACCGGATTATACTTCATGGTGCATGAGCCCAGCGGGTACAGCGTGGTAGCCGCACTCAGATTCCACTGGGACAGACGGATAAAATGCCGCACCACTTCGCCTTCAGAC
>CAUZQN010000051.1:0-9666 GCA_963581605.1 uncultured Binatia bacterium (SeqCode) | reverse complement strand
CGCCCCATTATGGTCTGTCACAATACCATGCACGACTGCTAGTCCGAGACCGCTCCCTGCGCTACCGACTTAGTGGTAAAGAACGGTTCAAAGATGCGGGACACAACTTCAGGTATGCTCCTGGCTCGAGTGTAAACATCGCACACACGAGTCGTTGACTAGCTTGAATACGATGTAAGCTAATCTTCAGGCTGCCTCTCTGCTGTTCCATAGCTCGAGCCGCGTTAATACACAGATTCATAACAATCTGCTGGATCTGGGTCGGATCGACGAATGCTAAAGCCAACGGGTCAATATCCGTCGAGAGCGTTATATGCGGCAAGAGAGACGCTCGCAGAAAGGACAGCGTTTCTTCAACAACGTGGGCCACATCGACAACGTGTCGCTCTTGGACTCCGGACCGACTAAAGGTGAGCAACTGCTGAACCAGGTCCTTGGCTCGGCGGCCGGCCTTAATGACTTCGTCCAAATTCTTGCGTGCCCGGCTCTCTTTTGACACCTCATCAGTGGCAAGTTCGGTGAAGCCCAAGATGATGGATAAGATATTATTAAAATCGTGCGCAATGCCGCCAGCCAGTGTTCCAAGGGCTTCCATCTTTTGGGCCTGCAGGAGTTGGCGCTGGAGGAGTCGGCGTTCCTTTTCGGCTTGCTTGCGCTCGGTGATATCTCGAGCAGTAATGGCGATCCCATCGGCAACCGGGACCACCTGGTAGCGCAGCCATTGTGCCGCAACGCCAGGAACGGAGATAGGAAATTCTTCTTCCAAGACCTTTCTTGTCTCAACAACCCGGACATATTTGTCAAAAAACCCTTCCGTTCAATTTATTGGAAAGAGTGCGCACAAGCATCGTCCCAACACGGCGTCCCGAGGCAAAGGGAGGATTTGATCGCCACGCGAGTTAATCTCCACGAAGCGGAAATCTTCAATTTTTCCGGCTTCATTCCGTACACTCTCAAGCAAAAAGAAGGTATCCAGACTCCCCTCTGCGGCAGCCCGAAACCGCTCCTCGCTCGTTTGTACTTCCTGCAGCGCTCGTTCCTTTTCCTGATAGAGCCGGGCATGGGTAATCGTAATTGCGACCTGAACCGCAATGGATTCCAAGAGCCGAACTTCTTGCTCAGTAGTTCTGTGCTGGGGCTTCCATACGACTTCTAGGCTGCCGACGAGCGTATTCTGGACCCACAACGGCACGAGGAGGACAGAGACATCATCCGGAGCAGCCCCTAGTTGTTGCCCTAATTTCCAGGATGTTGGCCATTCGTCCGGCGTGAGTTGAAAGACATGCAAGGGCTGCCCATGTTCTACAACCCAACCGACGAGAGAGCCGGCAAGCGGATAGCGTAAGGTTTGCAGTGCGCAGTCATGGCCGTAGGAGGTGGAGACCTCAGCCTCGCCTTCCGCCAGATGGACAAAGATGACAGAGCCGCTTTGCGCCGCCAGTAGGTCTACCGTCTCATTAACAATCCGCTGGAGGGTCTCGTGTGGGTCTAGGGCGCCGCTAATCGCCTGGTTGATCCTATGCATCGCCTCAGTTTCCTTGACCAGTTGCGCCTTGGTCTTTGGCTTTCCTCGCATCACGGGATGCTGCGCGACTGTCGCATTTCGTGTTGAGAACTTTCTCACTGTATTCGTCCTCTGGTGCCACATCAGTATAGACGTTTACTATGAGTAAAAAAAATGCAACTTTTTAAATCAGCCTCGACTCCTTGCAGTATAGATGCATGACATAACTCTCAGCTGGCTATTTTTCTTTCCGCTGTCTTTCGAGCAGCGTCACTCCTGTGCCACGTGCCTTGCACACCAAAACAGGCTCTTCCAGCACCTCTGCGGCTGAGTCCGAGAGATCCGGGCGCGGGACTATCACTTTCCAGGCTTCAAATTCGAGGCTGCGAGAGCTGCGTCCGACTGTGATGATACGCCCATGCGCCTCAATGAAATCTCCGGCATAGACTGGAGCTAAGAATTCTATATTGTCATAGGCTCGAAAAAGCCCTTCATCCCCATCCAAGCGGATATGCAGCTCTGTCCCAACGTCACCGAAGAGCTGTAACATTTTCGCCCCATCAACCAGATTCCCCCCATAATGGGCATCATGCGCACTCATGCGTACCCGGATTACGGCAGTAGGTAGATCATCGACTGGCTCCATTCGTGGCATGTTTGATTCCCCATGAGCCATAAGCCCCCCTCCTTCCCCAGGCTCTACCACAGCTAGAAAGAAGAATCTAGGAAAACGCGCGCTTGTCTTGAGCAGTGCTAGGAGTTGAACGTTCCCACATGAAGAGCCCGCCGCGTACCAGCCAGATGATGCCAATGACCAGCAGGGTCTGGTTACGACCGTTCGGATCACGAAGTCCACGATACGGACCAAAGATCCACGGGTCCTCAACCAAGGTCCGCTGCTCCCACATCCAAAAGATGGCCATCGCCCGATCATCGGCCGTTTCAGGAACGGCTCCGTCTGGGAGATGGATTTCCTGCTGGGTAAGACGAATATGGCGGGGGGTATAGATCGGATCGTAGACGAGTGCCGGCCACCACAAGGCGATGATGATCGATGCGAAGCGACACATCCAAATAATGCTGAGAGAAATAGCAGGGCGCATACGATCTTCACCGAAAACCATCGGCGGGGGCTACTTTGTCCTTAAAACCGCTAACAAAACTCCGTCTTATCCCGTAAGCCTGGATACCTGCCTGCGCAGGTATGACCCAAAAAAGATTGTCATTCCCGTGGAAACGGGAATCCAGGGGGAGGGGCCAGGACGCTGACAACCTGCTCTCGGCAGTTCTATTACGCACTCTTAGTCTGCTGTTTGGAGTTGCGCAACCGTGCAGAGGACGGTATGAGAACTCCATCTCTCAGTGTGGAGGAGGAGAGGTTATGCATAAGACGCGCTACTGGTTCAGTTTTGTTGGTGGCATTGTTTTCAGTCTGGCTCTCGGCAACGCCCCTCAAGGGTCTGCGGAGGAAGGCTATCCCGAGGACTATACACCCTCGACTCAAGCCGAAGGTGGACGGAGGAAAAGCTTAGACCGGGTCTTCGCTGTGACAGGCTATATGACAGACAAGCTTGCGGCTGCGGGTGGGGAGAAATCAGCGGAGTGCTATCGGAGCTGCCTGACGATCCCGTGGAATGAAGTCCTGGCCTGTGCCGAAGCCAACGATACGTACGCGACAAGCGAATCATGCGAAAAAGAGGCTGCCCAAAAAATGGCGGCCTGCGATCCTAAATGCAGCGAGTCAGATTCATGATCAGACGAGCCAAGCCAGGGAAAGAGACCCGTAACCCTGCACAACTTTCCAATCGAAATTGAGTTCAAAGAAGAACAAGGGGAAACAATATGCAAACAAAGAACTACTTTTTGACGCTGCTTGGTGGAATCTGCTTAGGGACAATACTGGCTGTGTCTTCTGGCATTGCTGCCGAAGGCTACCCAGATGGCTACACGCCGTCAAAACCAGTCGAAAAGGGTACGACCAACATCCTAGCTCGTTTCGGCGCAATCACGGCCTATGTGAACGACCAGCTTGAAGCGGCCGGTGGGGCAAACGCTCCCCAGTGTTACAGCAACTGCATGACCGTTCAGATCAATAAGGTTCTTGAGTGTCTCGACCAAAAGAACATCTACGCTACAAGCGAGCTGTGTGAAAAAGAGGCCGCCCAGCAGGCAGCCGGGTGCGACCCCAAGTGTACGGCGGAGTAAACACGTTTTTGAAGCGCCTATCAAACCGAGTCTTTTGCGGTGCAACTCTCTGAGAAGAGATGTGTTTCTTCTCAAGACAAGTCAAAAGACGATTACGCCTGCTATCATCTACGCTCATGCACTCTCGTGACGGAGGACAGATATGCGCAAACTCACTGTGGCCCTGAGTTTAGGCCTTCCGCTTTATTTTTTCCTCAGCGTCTCGGCAACTCCGCCGGCAGCGCCAACGTGGACGGTACAGCTCCGCAATAGCAAAGGTCTCCAGACCGGCGATCTGGTACAAGAGGCGGGCCGGCCTATCGGTCATGTCGTGCGTGTGGATACGCATTCCACGTCAGTCCATATTGTCATTACTCTAGACCTAGATGCTCGTGACCGGCTGCGGGAGCGGACAACGCTCTTTGTCATCACACCAACAGGAGCGGGCCGCCCCGTTCTGCGCTTAGTTGTTTTTGACAAACACAGCCCGCCGCTTCCGTCAGGGAGTATGATTGCCGGGGCGGAGTCCGAAATAGAGGTCGAACTCCGTCGCCAACTTGCAGCCATGGAAAGCGCGGTGCAGACCTTCACCCAGCAGGTTGAGACGTTTAATCGGGCTCTCGATCAGACCCAGAAGTCCGAAGAAAAGCGACAATTGGAAGAGAGCGTAGGGAATTTATTCGATACCTTACAGAAGACGCGGGATGAGGTAACACAATCCTTGAGCGAAGAAGTTGACCGGTGGACAAAACTCTACGAGCGGCTGTTTCCAGCCGTAGCTGCCAAGCCATAGAAAATCGTTCCATAGCCTAACGAAAAAGGGCGGCCCACAAGCCGCCCTTTTTCGTTCTGATTCAGACTTACTTCTTTTTACTTCTTCATCATGGCTGCCAGCGCAGCACCCTGTTCGCCAAGCACTTTCTTGGTTGAGTCCCGTTCTTGAATGCGTTGCCACCACGCAGCCAGTTTTGGCCTCCCCTCAAAAGGCTTCTTAGAGCCAAAATTCGGCAGTAGATTGTCATGTAAGAAGAGCGTCGGTGCAATGGCCGCATCGGCGAGGGTAAACTTATCACCAGTCAGCCACGGCCCATCAGAAATAGAGGCTTCAAGCTGGTCCAGATTATTATTTAGCTCAGCCATTTTTTCCGCGATGAACTCGTCGCTCAGCTCTTGACCAAACAGCTTGGCAAAACACGCACGCGCCGGCGGGTCGATGTAGAGATCGTGGTAGCGGGTAATCGCGCGCACTGTGGCCCTGCCCTCGGCATCTTTCGGCAGGAGCGATGTCTCTGGGTATTTATCCTCCAGATATTCGTTGATCACTTCCGACTCGGCTATGAGTTGTCCATCGTCAGTCTCCAAGGCGGGTATTTTCCCGGTCGCATTGATTTTTTTGTAGTCCTCGGAGTTCGGACCGCCGGGCGCGTCAAGGAATTCCACGTTGAGTCCCTTCTCATACATGACAATCCGGCATTTACCGGCAAAGTTGCTCAGACCTAAGTTATACATCTTCATACGTCAGACCCCTCTGGGAAATTTTATTTTTGGTCTCAACTATCCTGCGGGGTGAGCGTTAAGTCAACTCCAGAACGCTAACGGCGACAAAGAAAGTTTCGAAAGTTCAATCATTTAAGGGCTTGCGCTTATGACAAAAGTGCAAAATGCCGCAACCTCGCGCACAATCCGGACCCTAAACCGAGGGTGGCACTCGTCACCCTCAAGCTTGACAATAACATCAACTGAGGGGTTCTAGGCGTGACTGATCATTGCGCTGAAAGCCGCTTGCTTCTGCCGGCAGGACCCCCTCTCCCCTAAACGGAAGCGCAGTAGGAGCAGCCACCATGCGCGATGTCACGAGACAAGGGCCAGCAGCAAAACTCCAAATGCCGCTCGGCGCGTCATTGCATAAGCCGAAGCTGCCGAAGGCGCTCGTAAAAAAGCTGGAGAAGTACTTAGAGGAGTCCTTGAGCCAAGTTGTTTGCAATGCGTTCGAGGCACTCTCTAATCAGTATCCGGAAGAAGCGCTGGATCTGGTGAAGCGCATCACCGCGGAGCCGCTCATGGTCCATGCGCAGAATCTGACCTCTGGCACCGCGGTGACACGGGGAGATCGAGGGTGGGTAAAGGATGCGGAAGCAGTACGTGCCAACGACAGCGAAAAATGTCTGGCCGCCATGCTTGTGGGAGCGCGTTGCGTTACGCACGAAGGGGCCGCTCCTCTGCCGCCGCTCTGTTGCTTACCCGAAGGCGACAGCGGAGGTGTGCATACGCTCTGCGCAGAAATACGTTAATGGCACAGCATTTCTCAACATTATCCAGCTGTGCATCAGCCATATCGTTTCGCCATAACTCATCAAGGCGATATATCAGAACTGTCTCGATAGATGAGACCACTGGGTACCCGTCTGTCGGCCTCCATCGCCGTCCAACGCTGTAAGATATTGAAATAACGGGTATTACAGAAAGAACGTGCTCGTCCCTGAGCGGTTGGCACGGGTCGTGCCCTATTCCTCGGCATCCCGCCCACACTGTGGCACACAGTAGTTTATCGGGCGGTATGAGGAGGACCCCATGATGAAGCAAACCCTGTTAGCGATGGCGATGATAACCCTGTTGGGTAGCGTCGGGAATGTGGCGGCTGACGATAGCGAACTCTTGAACGTGCTTGTTGCTCAGTTCAGAGCGCTGCAATCGGAAGTGACAGCGTTAAAGGCCGAGGTGGAGACCAAACAAGAGGCGATGGACTACCTCTATCAAGTCGGGAATGGCCTGTACGTTGATGGGTGTAATTTACATGTACAAGACGGGACCGGGGATTCCACACAATACAACACGGTGCCAAATGGCCTCGGCAATCTTATTGTCGGCTATAATGAAGATCACCCAGATGGTTGCGAAAAGACGTAGAAGCATGCATACCAAGCGCTCTTTATATCTAGGGTAATTGGTATTGGCCGCAACGGGATGCAGTGACACCGAGCGGCCCATCACAAAAGCTACGGTTCGACCGGTGAAAATGTCTGAAGTATCGACAGCCCAATCCAACCGGCTGCGGCGCTTTCCTGGGACGGTCGTGGTCTCGGAAACCGCAGACTTGTCTTTTCGGAATGCGGGCCCGCTCACCTTTCTAGAGGATTCGGCTTCTTCGCCCAGCTGGGCATCTTGATTCTGATCGGCACATTGGTCAAAAACAGCATTATCCTCGTTGAGCAACTCAAATTGGAAGCCGAGGCTGGAGAGAAAGCGCAGTATGGCGCCATCTTTGACGCATCCGTAAGCCGGGTTCGCCCAGTCACCATGGCAGCGCTGACGACGATGCTGGGCATGACTCCGATCGCCTCCAACGCATTTTTTGAGAGTATGGCGGTGACCATCATCTTCGGTCTGGGCTTTGCCACCTTGTTGACCCTGGTTATCCGACCGGTCTTGTATGCCATCTTCTACCGCGCTGAACACAAGGCGCAGGCGGCATAGAAGAACGCGGCGTTTCCTACATTCACGTAACAATGATAGGAGAGGCGGATCATGCATTTTGCTCTCCGCTTCATCAGAGTTGAAGTCCTTTTGTGTCTGTTGTTCCTCATCGTGGCGAGTCCAGCCTGGCCCCGTATCACAACAGTTGTTATTGATCGTATTGAGTCGCCAACGTTTGAGGGACAGGCGTTTGGCGACGTAGGCCGTTACAAAAAAATCGTGGGCCGGATGTTTGGGGCGGTTGATCCGAAGACGGCTGAACATGCGAATATCGTGAACTTGGACAAGGCCTCTCAGAACGCGATTGGCCTGGTCGAATACAGCACGGATTTCTACATTCTCAAGCCCTTTGATTCCACCAAAGGCAACCGAACCTTATTCTCCGCTATCCTCAATCGAGGCAGTAAAATCGACTTTATCCTGCTGCACGACGTTCCTTTTGGCAAACGTACCAACGACGCGACAACGGCCGCAGATGCAGGCAACGGCTTTCTCATGCGTCAGGGCTACACCATTGTCTGGACCGGTTGGCAGGCCAAAGGCGAAACCGGCGCGCAGTGTTGCGTGCGGAATGAGCCCGGGTTCATGAGTGCGGATCTCCCTACACCTTTGGATAATGGCCAGGCGCTTATAGGAACAGTTCGTGACCTGTTCGTTGGGCGGGAACAGACCAATGCGCCTAGGCATAAAACCGCAACACTCAGTTACGCGGTTTCCTCACGCGATCCAGCTAACGTGCGCATGACCGTCCGCAATCGGACTGAAGAAACAGGTGTTCCGATTCCGTTTTGCGAACAAACTGAGACCAAAAAATCCTGCTGGAATTTTGAAGACGATCAAACTATTCGTCTTAGAGGTGGATTTCAGTCCGGACGACTTTATGAAATCAAATACCAGGGTAAGAATCCTTCTGTCCTCGGACTCGGTTTTGCTGCGACGCGAGATGTCGTCTCCTTTCTGCGTTATGAAACACAGGACGACGCGGGCAACCCAAATCCACTCAGGTTAGGCGACACAGAAACAGGCATCGATACGGTCCTGGCGTTCGGCATCTCCCAATCCGGCCGCTATTTGCAAGAACACGTCTGGGCAGGCTTTAACCAAGATGAGGCCAAGCGCATTATTTTTGACGGTCTGATTGCAGACATTGGCGGAGCAGGCAAAACGTTTACCAATTTTGCTTTTGGCCAGCCGGGACGGACACGCGGCAGTCACCTGGATTCTGGATTTACGGAGAACTGGTCTCCTTTTTTGTACGGGTCTCAGAATGATCTGTTAACAGGCAAACGAGACGGCATCCTGCGCAACGGCAGCGGAAAGCCCGGCGATGGCTTTGACCCACGCATCATGATCACCAATACGGCCAGCGAGTACTGGCGCAAGAGTGCTTCGTTACTGCATACGGATGCACGCGGGAATAACGTATCGATCCCTGCCAACGTCCGCCTCTATTTTTTTGCCAGCACGCAGCATTTCCCTCTCTTTGGCGCACCATTCACAACCTCGCTTGGCGAACGCATGCCAAAGGGCTCTTGCCAGCAGGAACATAATCCCGCTTTTCGTGGGCCGGTTATGCGCGCATTATTGGCTGCCTTACACGCATGGGTACAACATGGAACGTCCCCTCCGCCGAGCGCTATTCCGACTCACCAAGCAGGGACGCTTGTTGCAGCGAATGCCAGTATCAAGAGCTTTCCGAATATCCCAGGCGTTCGGCATGTCGGCTCAGCCACGCCAACTATTGGCGCCAGACAATCCCACCAGTCTGAAGCGCACTACACCCCCCTTGTTCCCAAAACGGACTCGGATGGGAACGATCTCGGGGGCATCCGTCTCCCCGACATCGCCGTACCACTCGGCACCCATACAGGCTGGGCCGTCCGCTCCGATGTCCCCGGAGCCATGTGTGGCAATCTGGGTCAGTTCATCCCGTTTGCCCAGACACGGCAAGAGCGGGAGTCTGTGGCCGATCCGCGCCCTTCCCTGGCTGAACGCTATCCAAGCGCTGAAGCCTATATTGAGAAAATCACCCAGGCCGTCCAGTCACTCCAGGCGCAGCGCTTGCTCTTGGCAGACGACGCTGCCGCGTATATTGCTGATGCTCCACACACCGCGCCGCGCGTCCTCCCCTCGCTGTCGAAAGAACAGGCAGGAGAGTGACCCGCAAAAAGGGGGCCTTTTTATGGAGTTCGGTTTATTTTCACTATTCGATTTCTTCCCCGACCGACAAAATGAAGTGGAGTATTATCAAGACACCCTGGAGCTGAGCATTTTGGCGGAGCAGCTCGGTTTTGACTCCGTCTGGTTTGGCGAAGAGCATTTTTATTCGTTTGGCATCTGTCCCAGCCCGCAGATATTTTTGACTGCCGTCGCGCGTGAGACCTCGCGTATCCGGCTGGGCACAGCGATCAGCCTACTCCCCTTTGAGAATCCGCTGCGTAAGGCTGAGGATTTTGCCATGCTCGACATCCTCAGTAATGGCAGACTGAACTTCGGAGTAGGCC
>CAUZQN010000050.1:0-9670 GCA_963581605.1 uncultured Binatia bacterium (SeqCode) | reverse complement strand
CGCCCATCCTGTCTGAGGTTGAAGCCATGCCGACTATGGATTTTCTTAAAGCTGGAACGCTGGATGACACTTCCTGGTTGAAGCCGGAGGCGCAACTGTGGTGTGACAGCGCCCAATCGTGGCTCACGCTTGATAGCGATATCGCCCAAATCGCCCAAAACCCGCCCATGGATTAGGGGGACTAGGAGGAAGCATGAAAGTTGGAGTCTCGCTCCCGATGACCGGACCGCTGGCAACCGGACCTGGAGCACTTGATACTATTCTGGCTTTTGCCCAGAGAGCGGAAGCCCTAGGCGTTGATTCCCTCTGGCTGCCCGACCATATTGTTATCCCGACCGAAATTCAGTCTCGCTACCCATATAATAAATCGGGCAAATTCCCCTTGCCGGCGGAGATGGCGTTTCTGGAGCCGCTCACCGTCATGGGCTATCTGGCTGGAATCACACAGCGGGTTCGCATAGGTACGGCCGTCCTCGTTCTGCCTCACCGGAATCCCATCGTGGTGGCAAAAATGTTTGCCACCCTCGATGTGCTGTCACGCGGGCGCATGATCGTGGGGGCTGGTATCGGTTGGATGGAGGAGGAGATCAGCCTCCTTGGCGCGCCTTTTAAGCGGCGCGGAGCGCTGAGCGATGAATATCTGCGTATCATGCGTGAGCTGTGGACGAACCCCGACCCACAGTTTGAGGGGGAATTCTGTCGCTTCAGCGGGATCAAATGCGAACCCAAGCCAGTCCAGAATCCACTCCCGGTCTGGATCGGCGGACACTCCGCCCGCGCCATGCGCCGTATTGCAGAATTTGGTGACGGTTGGGTGGCGGTACCGAAAAGTGTGGCGGGGTTCCAAGAGATGGTCGAGATCCTCAAAATGGAGACTGAAAAAGCCGGGCGCGACTTCGCGAGTGTCGAGATCATGATCGGTCCGGGGTATGCCCCGACTATGGACTCGTTTTTCGATCAGATAAAGAAATACCAGGATTTAGGCTATGACTTTTTCATGGCTCCAGTGCCGTACTGGAGTAAAGATCGCGAGCACGTATTAGACGTACTCGAAGACTTTGCGCAAAAAATTGGGTTGTAGGCGTTCGGATTATTTATCGCTGAGTATCGCCGAGAAGTGATTCAGATAGGAGTACCCACTCAATGCAAACGGATATGCAGACTGATCTCAATTTCGACCTGGGCGAGCAGAAAGACTTGCTGCGCCAGGGCATTCAGAAACTCGTGGAAAAGGAGTGTCCGGCCGAGTATGTGCGGGAAATGGATGAGAAGGAAGAATTCCCACGCCACGTGTGGGACAAGCTGGCCGAGGCCGGCTACCTGGGGATTCCTATTGATCCCGAGTATGGGGGAACGGGTGGGGACATTCTCGACATGGTGATTGTGGTCGAGGAAATGGCAAAGAAGAGTGCTTCGATTGCGCTGACGTTTATGATGTCCAGCTGCTTTGGTGCAAAAGCCTTAGCCTTTGCCGGGAACACGCAGCAAAAACAGGAACTGCTGCCGCGTCTGGCGCGCGGTGAGGCCATGTTTGCTATTTCTGTCACAGAACCCGACGGTGGGACGGATATACTCAATGTGATGAAAACAACCGCTCGCGCCGAAGGGGACGACTTTATTATCAACGGCTCAAAAGTCTGGACGACGTGTGCCCACCTGGCAGACTATATGGTGGTCTATGCCCGCACCGATCCGCAGGCCACAAAAAAAACGCACGGGATCACCATCTTTCTGGTTGATCCCAAGACTGCAGGCATTGAGATTCGTAAAATCAATAAACTGGGCATCCGGGCAACCAGTTCGTTCGAAGTGTTTTATACCGATGTACGCGTGCCACGCAGCAGCATTCTTGGCCGTCAAGACTATGGTTTTTACGATTTGCTGCCTATGCTCAATAATGAACGCATTCTCGTTGCGGCCATTTGTCTCGGGTTGGCCCAGGCTGCCTTTCACGACGCCTTGGAGTATGCCAAGCAGCGCCAGGCCTTCGGTCGCCCCATAGGCCAGTTCCAGGCCCTGCAACATGAGCTGGCGCGCACGCGCACGGATATTGAATTAGCCACACTGATTACGTATAAAGCTGCCTGGCTGCAGTCGCTCGGACGAGAGTGCGGGATGGAGGCGAATATGGCCAAATTCGTCGCGGCCAACACAGCCTGTCAGGCGGCCGACCGCGGCATGCAAGTGCTGGGCGGGTATTGCTACAGCATGGAGTTTGACATGCAGCGCTACTGGCGAGACTCGCGTTTGTATCGGATCGCTCCCATTACGGACGAGATGGTCCTGAATTTTATTGGGGAGCAGATAGGCTTGCCGCGATCGTTTTAAATGGGGTCTTTTAAAGAGCGCCTAACAAAACGGGCTGAAGCCAGTCCCCGAAGTGTAGCCCTGCTTCTCTGGATTCCCGCGTACGCGGGAATGACGGCCTGTTTGTGTCATGCCTGCGAAAGCAGGCATCCAGGCCAGAGGGATAAGACGAAGTTTTGTTAGTGGTTCTAAGTAGGAATCTGTTCTTTGTTGTGTGCAAGACGGTTCAACCCTGTTTGGGATTCTGCTATGACAGAGCGTCATTCACATAGGAGTTACACAAAAAGGAGTTGTGCATGATCTTTGGATATTTTACCGAACGGCCCTACCGCCATCTGGACGAAGACACGGTGCTGGAGAATAGGGCTTTCTTTGCCGTCCCGAATTCGCACTTTGACCGTGAAAAAGCGGCCGACGACTATAACTACTACCTCGACGAATATTGTTATGCCGAGGAAATGGGCTTTGACGCCCTTATGCTCAACGAGCACCATGGCAACCCCTTCTGTATGGGCAGCGTGAGGAATGTTGAGGCTTCGATCTTGGCCCGCATTACCAGTAAAGCCAAGATCGTCTTAATTGGAAACCCGTTGCCGGTGATCAAACATCCGTTGCGTATGGCAGAGGAGCTGGCCGAGATCGATCTGATCTCACGCGGTCGTCTGGTGGCCGGCTGGGTGCGTGGCGCCGGCAGTGAGCAGTTCTTTAATAATGCCAACCCGGCCTATAATCGAGAGATGTTCAACGAGGCGCACGATTTCATTATTCAAGCCTGGACGAAGCCGGGCCCGTGGCGCTACGAAGGCAAACATTTTCACTACCGGCATGTCAATCCGTGGGTCTTGCCGTATCAAAAGCCGCATCCGCAAATGTGGATTCCCGGGGTGCTCAGCCCGGAAACTGTGCGCTGGAGCGCTGAGCATAGCTATCCGTATCTGGGGCTGGTGACGTCGCTCAGCCCGACCTGTGATCTGTGGGATATTTATGCGGATATAGCCGCCGACAACGGCTATCAGGCTGGTTCGGAAAACTTCGGCTATTTGCTGGGCGTGTTTGTGGCCGAGACCGATGAGAAAGCCCAGGAGTTAGGAAAAGGTTTTGTCTTTGGCGGTGGCGCAAATGCTTTTTCCCGGCCTGAGCATACGTTGCCGCCGGGCTATAATTCAAAGAACGCCATTCGTCTGCTGGCCCAGCGTCCGAGCGGGGGATGGGTGGGTGTGAGTAAGGAGCGGCTTAAACAGGCCCAGACCGGCAAAGATGAAACGGGCGGAGACAATTTTGACGAGGTGCGCCGGAAACTGCTTAAGTCGTATGATAGAGCGCAGAAAGATCTGCTGCTGCTTGTAGGATCACCCAAAACCGTGATCGAGAAGATTAAAATTCTCATGCGTGTCCTGCGTCCGGGTATTTTTACAGTCTTCAGCGTTCAAGGCCAGGTCGGCAACGAAGATCGGATGACCAGCATCCGGTTGCTCGGACAAGAGGTGAGTCCCGCGGTGAAGGACTACGCCAAGGAACTTGGGCTGGTCGATCCGTTTGAACGCCGTCCAGGCTCGAACAAGCTCCAGCCAGGGACAAGACGACTGCCTGTGGTGGACCGTACGCCTCTCAAAGATTTGGGCATGCTGAAGTAATTCTTCACCAGACTTGTGATGGAGGAAAGGGCAGTCTATTCAGGCTGCCCTTTTTTGTTGCTACGCGGGATGTGTCTGTATCGCAGTAAAGTGCGAGGGGTCCCCGTTTGTGCTGAGCCCTTCGGCAAGCTCAGGACTGGCTCTGTCGAAGCATGAACGGGAATGGACAGTGATCAAATGGAAACCGTATTCCCGTTCATTCCGCTGGCTTTTCAAAGCGCAGTACGAATCGATCTGTTTTGCCTCGGATGCCTGGATCAAAGACGATCTTGGTATGGTCATCCTTGGGATTTTGCAGAAAATCACCCTTTTTGGCTAAGACAAAACCTGCCGCCGTAACCTCTTTCGTTATCACCGACTCCTCAATGCGGTGGAGCGACTTCACCGCTGTCGTACCACTACCCTCTTGAGCGTGGTGATCGATAATTCCGTATACGCCACCCGGCTTGAGCGTAGCAAAGATACGCGCGTTCATTTTTGTTCGATCTTCATCCGTCAGAAAAAGATCATGATAAGCCAGGACCATGATGACGGCATCGAGTGATCCGTCTTGGGGCAGAGCCATCTGCTCAGCACGTCCGTCGATACGGTGCACGTGCTGAAAGGCTGGTGTGGCAAATAACTCGCTCCAGGGCTTTGCTACGAAACGCATATAGAAGGGGTTATTGCCTGCGTAGACCGCGCCTTCTTCCCCTACGGCTTTGACCAGGATACGGGTGTAATACCCTCCACCGGCAAGCAGGTCGGCGACTTTCTTGCCTGGGCCGATACCCAAGAACTGCAAGACCTGATCGGGCTTCCGATTGCCATCTCGTGCCCGGTCTGCCTCGGGACGATCCGGGTCGGCTAAGACTGCTGCCCAGTCTGCCGCTTGCGAAGGGAATGTCAGCAGGCCGATACAAAGAACCCCAAACAGGACTGTTAATAATTTTTGGCGCACCACTATTCTCCTTTCCTCTCTTGTCTTGTGCTAAAAGCTTCTTGGTGGCGAGTCAATCGGAGATAGGGTCAAAAAGGGATGGGAACGCCGGAATTGGAAAAAGATATTGAGCGCATCCTATTCACGGAAGCAGAAATCCGAGCCGGTGTTGACCGGATTGGAGGCGAAGTCAGGGCATATTTCCGCGATGATGCATGCACCGTCGTTTCCGTGCTCAAAGGCGGCTGTGTTTTTACGGCTGACTTGATCCGGCGCCTGTCCTTCCCGCTTGCACTAACCTTTGCCGCGGTGTCGAGCTACCGAGACGAGACGGCGGCCGGAACTCTCAGCCTTGAATACTTTCCTGCTGAGAAAGAAATCCAGGGACGCCGTATTCTCCTGGTTGATGACATCCTCGACACGGGCCGGACCTTGGAGTTTCTCCGCGCAGCACTGTTCGAGCATGGCGCGAGCGAAGTCAAAACCTGTGTGCTGCTCGACAAACCCGCCCGGCGAGCTGTGAACAGTGAAGCCGACTTTCGCGGCTTTGTCATAGAAGATGTCTTTGTAGTCGGCTATGGCCTCGACTTTGCCGGGCACTATCGCAACCTGCCCTACATTGCTGTCTTGCGACCTGAGGCCTACTCCGAGTAAGAATGAACCGAGCGGAAATCGTGTCTGAGGAGAAAAGAGAATGGGTCTCACATATGTCCGTGCTACGGTAGCCAAACCCAGCGGACGAGGTCGCTCCATAGATGTTCGCTTCCTTGTTGACACAGGGGCGGTCTACACTGTGCTTCCTCTTCATCTATGGCGTAGCCTGAAACTGAAGCCCCAACGGAGTGTGGAATTTACCCTTGCCGATGGAACGACTATCACCCGGGGAGTGTCTGAGTGTCGTTTTACTCTTGAGGGATACAGTGCAACTTCTCCAGTCGTGCTCGGAGAAGCCGACGATGGTCCACTATTAGGAGCAGTCACTCTTGAGACGGTGGGCTTAATGGTAAATCCTTTGAGCCGAACACTCTCTCCGATGCGATTGGTGCTCGCGCAAGTGGGCCAAGCGCAAGAGTCAAATCGTCGTGACCTCTAATTTCTAAGCCCGACTTCTTTGGCAAACCGTTCCATAAGTTTCAGCATGTCGTCAAAGTGCTGTGTCCACATGAAGAAGGCCAATACCACATGATCAAGGCCGGCCTGTTGATAACGCGGTAAGGCACGGAGGACGTCTTCTGGCGTTTGCTCGTAGGCGAGTGCGGCATAGGTCAGAGCGTCGGGGTCTCGACCGGCCTGCTCTGCAAATTGTCTGATGGTCTGAATCTCACGCGGCAGGGCATCTGGATTGCGCCACAGCACGTGTCCATACCAGCCGTCGGCTAGTGTTGCCGTCCGGCGTAGGGCTGCTTTGCTATGACCGCCTATCCAAATCGGTGGATGGGGCTTTTGCACAGGCTTCGGTTCACATCTGATGTCGGCAAACTTTTCATAGCGTCCCTCGAACTGTGGCTCCTGTTCGGTCCACAGAATCTTCATAGCCTGGAGATACTCGTCCGTCTGCGCCCCACGTTCATGGTACGGGGCATGTAAAATCTCGAACTCTTCTTCCATCCAGCCCACGCCTGCGCCGACAATGGTGCGTCCCCCAGACAACACATCAAGGGTGGCAAACATCTTGGCCGTGACGACTGGGTTACGGTACGGAATAATGAGCACCCCGGTGCCCAGCCGGATGGTGGTGGTCTGGGCGGCCACATAGCTCAGCACTGTGAGCGGTTCGAGGAAGTTGTCCGCCGGGTCAAGGGGAAAGCGGCCTTCAGGGTGGTAGGGATATTTGGAGTTGAGCTTGGTTGGCACAATCAGATGATCGCCTACCCACAGCGAATTGAAGCCCAGAGCCTCTGCCTGTTGCGCGACAATGCGTACGCGCTCAACGACATTCTCACGCGCGAACGCCCCGAGGTGGGGTAACACAACACCGTAGTCCATGACTCCTCCTCCTTCTCCTTGCCCCCTGCTTTCTGGTGTTTTTTATTAGGCGCCCGATGGGGGAGGCGTCAAGGTCGGTGCAGCCTGCCGTCTTCTTGCTCCAGGGAGTAACTCTCTACGTATTTCCCCTAGGCTGATCACCCGCCCATTTTACTATCCCCTCCTTGGAGGGTGGCGCTTAGCGCCGGGGTGGGTTTCTTGCGGCACATCCACACTTTTCTCCGCCTGACCCTTTCACTATCGGTTCAGCCTAGTGCAAAAGCAGTCAACCTCTTTGGGAATCCGATTTGCCATTCAGGAATTATTCGGCCATCGTGACGTGAGCATGACGATAGTCACTACTCACCTGTTGAATCGGAGGGGACAAGAGGTATACAGCCTAGCGGATCTGACTGTGGGCGGGATTACCATGCACTCTCAGACCACCAACAAAATGGGTATCGGACAGGCGAAAACGCGCTTGACGCTCCAGCCTGGGCAGCGTGGCGCTAGCGGCTCTGACTGAAGCCGAAAGGATAGGGGTGGGCCACGGTGGCTGAGGCGGAGCGTTAGGCGACTAAAGCCGCTCGGACAAACGGGCAGATGCTGGAGTTGGTAGGTCCCGGTGCCTGAATCTTGTGCCAAGCGCAGAATGGATCAGATTAACGCGCTCCTCCTTGCTGCTCGTTTCCCCTGGTTTCCTTACAAAACTGCACTCTCCGCACGGAGTTAGCGTTCAGTGTTGGGTTACGCTACGCTAACCCGACCTACGATAGATGCCGGAATAAGCAGCCTTTTTTACCTATCGCCAAAGTGCTATGGCGGCAGGGTAGTAAACGCCGAACCTGTAAAAGGAGAATGAGATGGAATTTGGTATCTGTGTTGCCACCAAAATTGATGATTGGCAGTTGATCAAAGAGGCCGAAGACCTCGGCTATGACCGCGCCTGGATACCCGACTCGCAGATGATCTGGTCGGACTGTTATGCCACACTCGCCCTGGCCGCCCACAACACGTCGCGCATTCGGCTCGGGACAGGTGTGGCCATCCCCGGTACTCGAATTGCGCCGGTCACCGCCCATTCCATTGCGTCGATTAACCGCATTGCCCCCGGACGGGTCTTTCTCGGCATTGGCACCGGCCATACTGCCATGCGGGTCATGGGCATGGATCCGATGAAAATTCGAGACTTTCGGGAATATTTGCGTGTTATCAAAACGCTCCTGAACGGAGAGGAAGTCGATTATACCCGAGACGGGGAAACGCGGACCATCCGTTTCCTGCATCTTGATCTGGGTTTTATTAATCTTGATGACGCCATTCCCATCTATGTTGCGGCCAATGCACCCCGGGCGCTCAAAGCCGTTGGCGAGTTTGGGGACGGCTTGGTCTTTTTTGGCGAGCAACCGGACAGGGTCGAGAGCTATCATCTGCCTTTGATACGTGAAGGTGCTGAAAAGGCGGGACGTAGCCTGAGTGGAGATTTTCGCATGGCGACGTTCAACACCTCGGTCGTGCTTCAGCCTGGGGAGGCCGTGAACTCAGATCGCGTCATTGACGAGTGTGGCTCGATGGTGTCGTGCATTCTCCATTATGTCTATGAGATCTATAGCAAAACACCGAGCGAAGAAGTTGTGCCCCAGTATTTTAAGCCGGTCTGGGAAGAGTATTGTGCCTATGTAGATGCCATGGAGACGCCGCCAGACAAGCGTTATCTGCAAGTGCATAACGGCCACTGTACATTCTTAGTCCCGGAAGAGCGCCGCTTCATCACCCCTGAGGCGATTCAGGGTTCGTGCCTGGTGGGAGAGCCGGCTGAGATTATTGACAAGATTCGTCAAGCTGAAAAAGCGGGCCTCAAAGAAATCACGTTGCTACCGCCCATGGCGTCTGCGCGGAAAGTATTTGCAGACTTTGCTGAGCACGTGATGAAAGCCTATTAGCGCTCTACTGACGATGGGAGCCAGCACCATATCCCCAAACGAACTAGATGAGCTAGACGAACTCTATGCAGCCTTAGTCCGGATGGGTCTGATAGAGGAAGGGGAGAGGCCACGACTCACACCGCTCACCGGCGGTGTGTCGTCCGATATCGTCCGCGTAGATGTAGCGACCGGGTCCATCTGTCTCAAACGCGCACTGCCTCAGCTCCGTGTGGCCGCAACCTGGTATGCTCCGGTCGAGCGCAACAGTTTTGAAGTCGAGTGGATCCGTGTGGCCGCCGGTATCGTTCCCCAGGCCGTTCCTTCTCTCGTGGGGGTCGATACCCAAGTGGGTCTGTTTGCGATGACCTATCTCGATCCGCACACCTATCCAGTCTGGAAAGAGCAACTGCGTGACGGCGTGATTCACCCGGAGACGGCACAAGCCGTGGCTGCCTGTCTGGTCCAGATTCATGCTGGGACAGCTCATAACGACGATGTTGCTAACCGTTTCGCGACCGACCATATCTTTTATTCCATACGCATAGAACCCTATTTGTTGGCAACCGCTCAGGTGCATCCTGAGTGTGCCGATCGCCTGCGCCTGCTAGCAGACAGAACGGCGGCCACAAAGTGCGCCTTAGTACACGGCGATGTCAGTCCCAAAAATATTCTGGTTGGACCCCAGGGGCCGCTGCTGCTCGATGCGGAATGTGCTTGGTATGGAGACCCCGCCTTTGACGTGGCGTTTTGTCTGAATCATCTGCTGCTGAAATGCGTGTGGCGACCTGAGTGGAGCGAGCAGTATATGCAGTGTTTCGAAGTCTTTACCCAGACCTATGCTCAAGCCGTCAGTTGGGAGCCCTGGGCTGCGTTCGAACGGCGGGTTGCGCATCTGTTGCCGGGCCTGCTGTTGGGTCGTA